>JAQWPC010000121.1:0-4623 GCA_029245555.1 Alphaproteobacteria bacterium | reverse complement strand
CTTTATGGCATCCTCTAGCCTAGCTACGTAGAAATCTCTCGAACCACACCTATAGAGTGTTTTAAAGCATTCAATAATTCCATGCCCATAGGCATCCCCTTTGATTACAGGTATAATTTTTGAAATCCCGATCCTTTTTTTTATCTCGTTGTAGTTGTGGGATAATTTTTTTTTATCAATAAATACGCACTTCTCTGAAATAATTTTCATTTTATTAATATTTTTTTGTTTCATAATGTGAATTTTTTTACTTCTAGGTAAGGCATTAATATCATATTATCGATGAACTATTATAATAGGAAATGGAGGAAATTATGAAAAAATTATTTTCATTATTTTATGCTCTAGTCTTATTTGCTGGCTTTACTACTGTAGCAAAAGCAGCAGATCCGATTAGAATCCCAGTTTTAAACTGGTCAAGTCAAATCGTAACAGCTAATGTTATGAAACAAGCTTGGGAAGAAATGGGATACGAAGTTGAGCTAGTTCCTGCTGAATCAGCAACAAGATATGAAGCTGTTCGTGTTGGAGAATTACACGTTGCTCACGAAACTTGGCAGTCAACTATGGCTAAGCCAATGTACGAAGCTATGGATAAAGGTGGATTGATTGACGCTGGATCTCATCCTGCCCCAACACTAGAAGATATGGGTGTTCCTCAATGGGTTATTGATGAAAATTTATGCCCAGGTCTTCCAAGTTGGGAAGCTTTGAAATCTGATGAGTGTGTAGCTAACTTTGCAACACCTGACTCTGAAGGTAAAGGTAGATGGCTAGAAGGTCCTTATGAGTGGCACACTGACGTTATGCCTAACAGACTTAAAGGTCTTGGCTTAGACGATAAGTGGATGGTAAAATTCGCTGGTAGTGCTGATGCACTATGGGCAGAATTAGCTGCTGCTAAAAAAGAAGGAAGAGGAACAGTTATCTTTAACTGGACTCCAAACTTCACAGATGCTGAAGGTTTCGTATTCATCGAATTCCCTCCTTTCTTTCAAGGTTGTAGAATGGAAGACGGCGGTTCACTTGAAACTACCGGCTGTGGTTCTCCAATCGGTTGGTTAAAGAAAGCAGCTCATATTAAGTTCCCAATCACTCATCCATCTGCATATAAGTTCTATACAAAAATGGAATTTTCATCAGGTAACATTGGTGAGATGGCAAACTACGTTGATAATGGTGGCATGACTCACGCTGAGGCAGCTACTGCTTACATTGCAAATAACAGAGGTCAAATCGATCTCTTTATGAAGTAGTATTTATTTTTTAGCCCTCTCTTATATAGAGAGGGCTAACGTTCAAAAAATTTTTATTAGGAGATAGGGTTTTATATATGTCACCAACTATTAGTTGCAGTTCTGTTTATAAAATTTTTGGAGATAATGCCCAAAAATTACTTTCTGAAAGCAAGGGTGAGGTCGATGCAGCAAAATTCCAAGAAGCTGGTTGTATTGTAGGTGTTAATGACGCTTCCTTTGAAGTAAACAAAGGAGAAATGCTTGTAGTTATGGGTCTTTCAGGCTCAGGTAAATCTACTCTCTTGCGCTGCATTTCAAGGTTAACAGATGCTACAGCTGGTAAAATTCTAGTTGATGGTGAAGATATTTGTTTAATGAATAACAAACAATTAATAGAACTAAGAAGAGAAAAAATGGGAATGGTCTTTCAAAATTTTGCTCTTCTCCCTCACAAAACAGTTTTAGAGAATATTGCTTTTCCTCTTCAGGTAAAAGGTGTGAGCACTGATAATAGTATTTATAAAGCTCTGGAAATGGTTGAGCTAGTTGGTTTAAAAGGAAGAGAGAATTATTTTCCAAGAGAATTATCCGGTGGTCAACAGCAAAGAGTAGGCATAGCTAGATCGCTCGCTGTAGAGCCAGATATTTGGTTTTTAGATGAGCCTTTTTCAGCCCTTGATCCTCTTATTAGAAAAGAAATGCAAGATGAATTTTTAAGACTTCAATCAGTACTTAATAAAACAATTATGTTTGTAACCCATGATTTTGATGAAGCTCTTAGGTTGGCTGACAGAATAGCAATTATGAAAGATGGAATTATCGAGCAATTAGATAAGCCAGATAATATAGTTCTAAATCCTGCAACAGATTATGTTAAAAGATTTACAGAAGACGTCCCAAGAGAAAAGGTTTTAAAAATTAGCTCAATTATGGATGCAGTTGACACAAATGCTTCAGGCGATTTCGCGATTTCTCAAAACGACATTATAGAGACTGTAGCTGAAAAAATTCTTAATAGTAATAATATTATTAAAGTAAAAGATGAGAATGATAATATTGTTGGCTCTATAAACCCTTCAAAAGTAATCAAAGTTTTATTTGGTGGATAAAAATTATTTAGACCTTATAAGAAAATCTAAACCAACTCAATTTGGTATTCTTTTAGTTTTATTTTTCTCTTTTTATTATTTAGTCCCTCACAATGAAGGGAATTACCTTTGGAGATTGCCTTCTCTTCTCAAAGGTATCCCTCTCGCAATTAATAATATTATTTTTTCTGCACTCTATGACTGGTTCCCTTTAAAGGTGTGGGATCCTGTATTTGAAATGTATGAAGAAAAAGCTGCTTTTAGAGAGTTTACAAAATCTGTATCTCAAAGTTTGTTATTTTTAATTACTTTTGTTAGAGAATTATTATTGGGCGGAGATAAAATTATTGATGTATTTGTAAGTGACGCATGGCTTAAAGAAAATGATTGGTTAACTTGGCCAGCACTACCTTGGACAGCCGGTGCAGTTGGAGCTTTTATTTTAGGATACCAGTTAAATGGAATTAGACTTGGGCTACTAGGAGGAATAGGGGCTTTATATATTGCTGTTTTCGGAAACTGGGTGCCTTCTATTCAAACTCTTTCTTTCGTTTTGATTACTACTCCTATTTGTTTTGTTTTGGGACTTTCTTTTGGTATTTGGGGTTACTTAGATAAGAAAGTTGAAACAGCCTTGCAGCCAGTCTTAAATATAATGCAAACAATGCCTCAGTTTGCTTATCTTGTTCCAATAATTGCGCTCTTTGGATTAGGTGATCACGCCGGATCCATTGCTACTATCATTATCGCTACACCTCCTATGATCAGAAATACCATATTGGGTTTAAAAAGAATTTCACCTGAGGTAGTTGAAGCAGGTTTAATGAGTGGATGCACTAAATTTCAATTGTTATTCAAGGTATTAATTCCTACTGCTAGAAGAGATATTCTAAATGGCGTTAATACTGTAATTATGCAATGTTTGGCAATGGTAGTAATTGCATCTTTTGTAGGTGCAAAAGGCTTAGGCTTAAATTTAAAAGTTGCTTTGAATAGTCTAAAGATTGGAAAAGCAGCTGAAGCTGGATTATGCATAGTAATTATTGCAGTCATCTTAGATAGATATACAAAAGCATGGGCAAACAAACCTATAGATTATTTTAAAAATTTATCATTGTTTGAAAGATATAGGCCCTTAATTCTTTTTGGAATTGCGTTAATAATTTTTTCTATAATTGCTTTTATAGCTAACGGTTATTTTGATAAAATTAACTATCTCTATTTAATCCCTCTAGAAAAAGGATTAACAATAGCTCATTATATTGACGCTGGTGTTGATTGGGTCTGGGATACTTTTTTTTATACATTAAATACATTTAATAAATTTTTAATAACTCAAGTATTAATTCCAATGAAAAAAGCTTATTTAGGAATGCCAGTTGTAGCAACCTTTACCTTAGCTATGGGAGTTGGTTATATTGTAGGAGGTTTAAGAACAGGTTTGATAGTGGGAGGCATGTTACTTTTTATTGCCCTATCTGAATATTGGGATCGAGCATTAATAACTATGTATATGGCTACATTTGCAGTTTTAATGGCATCATTAAATGGAATTATAGTTGGTTCTATTTTTTCCCAAACCGAAAGAGGATCTCAGTTTATTTTATCGGTTTGTGATTTTTTTGAAACCTTTCCTTCTTTTGTATATTTAATACCAGTTATATTTCTATTTAATATCACTGATACATCAGTTTTAATTGCGGCAATTATATATGGCACTGTACCCGCAACACGATACACAGTTTGGGGATTAAAGAGTGTTCCGCTTTCACTACATGAGGCCGGGACAATGTCTGGAGTTTCACGAATGCAAAGATGGACAAACATTGAGATACCAATTGCATTTCCCACAATTATGCTGGGTGTAAATCAAACAGTAGTTTTCTCATTACAGATGGTCATCTTAGGAGCTTTAATCGGAACTGAAGACCTAGGTCAAATTATTTTTGGCGCATTATCTAGAACTAAAGATGGGGCAGGAGTAGCCTTAACGCTTGGGGTATTTGTTTCTTTGATTGCTATCTCGGTAGATGTGATTGTAAGAAAATGGGCAGAAGATAGAAAAAAAGCTCTTGGTTTGGCATAGTGTTAAAGTTTGTTTACTTATCATTAGCTATTATTTTTGAAGTTATTGGGACGATCTCTTTGAAATTTTCAAATGGATATACTCAAATCTTACCAACGATTTTGAGTGCTATGTCGTATGTTGCGTGTTTCTATTTTTTATCAAGATGTCTGAATGAATTTTCATCTATTGGATTTGTTTATGCTCTTTGGGCTGGTCTTGGAATAGTATT
>JAQWPC010000113.1:0-2935 GCA_029245555.1 Alphaproteobacteria bacterium | reverse complement strand
GATATGAAAGAAGAGATATCTTTAAGCGATCAAAATGTTGAGGTTATAAATTCAATGGGGACATTAAGTGCACAGGGCTTTAAAAATTTTGACACAAAAGGAAAAATTATTTTTGAAGGAGAGGTAACTTTCAAAAGCCATGAATAAGCTTTTATATATTTTTTTAGCTTTTTTTTATGTTGGTATAGCTCAATCTGAGAGCTCTGTTAAGGCTGGAAAGAGTTTAATTTGGGACTCAGAAAATAAATCTTATACAGCCAATGGCGATGTAGAATTTCAAAATGATAAATTTATTGCTTATGCTGACAAAATGATTGCTCGTTATGTTGAGAAAAAAAATAAGGAAATATTCACCATTGTTGAACTTTTTGAAAATGTCAAAATAGAATTTGAAAATGAGGTTTTTAGAGGAAACCATGCTATTTATACACGTGATGACAATATTATAAAACTTACTGGTGATGTTTCTATCGAGTCTCCAACAAGATTGCTGACTGGTTATGAATTAATTGCAGATATAGACAATAATAAAAGGATTTTAAACTCTGCAAATGATGACTCACTCGTTGAGGTTCTTTTAGATAATAATGCAAACAATTAAGCTTCATCAAATTAGTAAAAGCTTTAAAACTAAGCGTGCCTTAAAAGATATTAATATTGAGTTTTTTAACAATAAAGTTAACGGTCTTCTAGGGCCTAATGGTAGTGGCAAAACTACATTATTTAATATAATTTCAGGCTTCCTATCTCCAGATGGTGGGAAAATTATATTAGATAGTAAAGATTTAACATCACTCAGTCTAAGTATGAGATCTAAGCTAGGCATCTCTTATCTCCCTCAAGAGGCTTCAATCTTTAGAGACATGAATGTCTATGACAATATTCATTGTATTGCAGAATTATTTCATGAAAAAAAAAAGTCTATTGAAATTACGAATAGTCTAATCAAGCAATTTTCCCTTCAAGGGTTTCAAAAAACTAAAGGTAAACTTTTGTCTGGAGGTGAAAGAAGAAGAACAGAAATTGCAAGAGCACTTGCTAGTAACCCTAAGTTTTTACTCCTTGATGAGCCTTTTGCAGGAATAGACCCAATAGCAATTGAAGAAGTAAAAAAAACTATTTCTTTATTAAAAAAATTAAACATTGGAATTATTATTACTGATCATAATGTCAAAGAGGCTCTTAGCATTGTAGACTTTGGCTATATTATCTATAATGGTGAGATTATTAAATCTGGCAGCCCAAAAGAAATAATCTCAGATAAATTTGTGAAAAAAATATACCTAGGTGAAAATTACCAATAATTTTAAATATGACTATCAACTGTAAAAAAAAAATAAAAGGTACCTACTTCCCCCCGGGAGATAAATCCATTAGTCATCGTATATTAATACTCACTGGACAAGCCGTTGGAGAGTCTCAGATCTCTAACCTTTTAGAGGGCGAAGATGTTTTAAATACACTTAAAGTCATGAAAATGTTGGGGGCAAATATTAAAAAAAAAGATGGAAAATATATTGTTTTTGGACTTCCTCCAGGCGCATTATTTGAACCCACTAAATCTCTTGATTTTGGAAATTCTGGAACAGGAATAAGACTTTTATCAGGAATTATCTCTTCAAATAATATAAAAGCAAAATTAATAGGAGATAAATCTCTCAGCGCTCGTCCAATGAGAAGAGTTACCGATCATCTTAAAAAAATTGGCGCCATTATAAAACTCCGAAAGGACTCCTTCCCTCCAATAAGCATTCAAGGAGTTGGCGATGCGGTACCTTTCAAATATGATATATTAATTCCCTCAGCTCAAATTAAAAGTGCCATCATGTTATCTGCTTTAAATACAAAAGGATTAGTAGAAATAAAAGAGTACAAATCAACTAGAGACCATACTGAAAATATGCTCAAAGCAATGGGATACAATATTCAGGTCAAAGAAGATTTAACTCATCGATATATAAAAATGAAAAATAATAAGGATTTAAAAAATATTAAATATAATGTTCCAGGCGATCCATCATCAGCAGCTTTTTTTATAACAGCTGCATGTTTAAAACCTGGGTCAAAATTAGTTATCAAGAATATGCTTTACAATAAAACTCGAATTGGATTCATTAAAACGTTAAAAAAAATGGGAGCTGAAATTCAAGTTATCAATAAACGCAAAGTTAATTTTGAAATTCTAGCTGATTTGAAAATTGATCAAAAAAAATTTTTAAAGCCAACAATTTTGGAAGCAAACGATGTTCCTTTACAAGTTGATGAAATTCCAATTTTGTCTATTGCAGCCTCCTTTGCTGGTGGAAAAAGTGTTTTTAAAGGGCTTAAAGAGTTAACTGTTAAAGAAAGTAATAGACTAGAACTAGTTCACCAAAATCTGAAAAATATGGGTGTTAAGTCTGAAGTAAAAGGTTTTGATTTGCATATTTATGGCAACTATGAGTTAAAAAAAGGAGGAGCAAAAATAATCCATCATCACGATCATCGCATAGTGATGTCCTTTTATATAGCAAACTTAATTTGTATCAAAAATAACGTTATTAAGGATAAATCGAGTGTAAAAACAAGTTATCCGTCTTTTTTCAAAGATACTGGAAAATATTTCCATTAATTTTCCTTGAAAAAGGCCTATAAAACTTTAAAAAAACCTCACTACTTTGAAAGGTAAATAATGACATATGATATCTAATGACGATTATAGCAAACTGCTAGACCAACAATTCGAAACCAAAAGTAATATTTCTGCAAATAAAATAATTTCTGGAACAATTTTAAAAGTCAGCGATCAATACGTGACCGTTGATATTGGATACAAAAGCGAAGGGCAAATCCCTAAAGAAGAATTTCAAAATACCGGATCCTCTGATGATTTAAAAGAAGGACAAGCAATTGAAGTCTTTATTGAAAAATTAGAAGATAGAGAAGGAAATGTAAG
>JAQWPC010000090.1:0-6501 GCA_029245555.1 Alphaproteobacteria bacterium | reverse complement strand
TTTTATTCTACTGTTATAAGTGATTGGGGTACTAGTTATATTTGTGCTAAAGAATTAGGAGATCAGGCAATGTGCTTAGTTGATTTAGGGCACCACCTCCCTAATACAAACATTGAAATGGTTGTTTCAAGATTAATTGATGTCAATAAACTAGGTGGGTTTCATTTTAATGATAGTAAATTTGGAGATGATGATTTAGATGCGGGCTCTATTAACCCTTATGAATTATTTCTGATATTCAATGAACTTACCGTCGCTTCACAAAATAATAAAATTAAAAATTTGGCATATATGATTGATCAATCACATAATGTTACTGATCCAATTGAAAGTTTAACTTCAAGTGCAAATGAAATAGTCAATTCGTATACAAAGTCATTGCTTGTTGATTACTCTTTATTAGAAAAATCCCAAGACAGTAATGACGCTATTCAATCCATGCAAATTTTAAAGACAGCGTATAATACTGATGTCAATCCGATAGTTGCTATGGCTCGATTTGAAAACGGTAATTCAATTGATCCAATTAATACTTATCGCACACTTGGTTATAAGAAGAATAAATCACTCACCAGAAAAAATGAAGGTGGTTCTTCTTCAGGAATTGTTTAGCTATTAAATAATCTATTTAAGATATTCATTGAGAGTATTTTCTACACCCTCTTCATAAATCATTTTAAGCCACTTAGAAAAATAATCTCTAAATTTATCATCTTTAGAGGTGTCGCCATAAATTTCTAATTGCTCTAACCATTCAAGCGGATTTTCTTTCGATTTTTTAGCGCAGGCATTTAATTTTTCCCAATGGGGATCATTAGGTTCAATAATAGAACCATCTTCACGAGTCCCTTCACACATCCGTGCCCATAAAGCCTCTGCTAAAGAAAGTCCAATAATTGAAATATTGTGTTTAATTCCATCTTTTATGGATGGTACTAGAAAGCCAGCATGGCGGGAAGAACCATCAAAAGCGACTCGACGGGTTGTATCTTGTATTGATGGGTTAGAAAACCTGCTCGCAATAAGTTCGTAGTATTCTAGTGGAGTGTACCCAGGAACTGGTTTTATATGGGGAATAATCTCATCTTTTTCTATCTTTTCTAATAAACTCACTATCATTTTATTCTTCATGGCATCACGAACAGTTTCAATATTTAGAAGTTCAGCTGCATTTGCTAGAATTTGGTGGCCCCCATTGAGGATACGAATTTTCTGGTCTTCATAGCCATGAACATTATCAGAAAATTGAACGCCAACTTTTTCCCAAGGAGGTCGTCCTTTACAAAATTTATCTTCAATTACCCATTGACGAAAATCTTCATGTGAAACAGGAGCCAGATCTTCAATTCCTAAGTTTCTGACAATATCTATTTCAATCTCTCCTGTACGTGGAACAATACAATCAACCATAGCATTTGGAAAAGTACAATTTTGATTGATCCATTCTGATAATTCTAAATCCTGTTCCTTTGCTATTCCAATTATAGCTTGTTTAAGTTTATTTCCATTTTGCATTAAATTATCACAACTCAACCCAGTAAATGGTCCAATGTTATTCTTCTTTCTATTCTTTAATGCTGAAACGATTACCCCAAATACTGTTTTGGGAATATCAGGATTATTTATGTCATGAATTATATCAGGATGTTTAAGGTTAAAATCTCCATTTTCATCTAAAAAATATCCACCTTCGGTAACAGTCAATGAAACAATTCTAATGTTAGAGTCTGACATGGCGATAATTAATTTTTGATTATTTCTTTCTACTGGCACATACCCAATCATTGGTCCAACAACTTCACAGGATTGGTTTCCCTCTGGGTCCAGTTCAATTAATGTTGTAAGGAAGTCTTGAACTTGAAGTCCCTCTCTCATTTTTACATCATATTGTGTAATCCCAGATCCTATGATAGCCCAATCTTTTGCGAGATCCTTTTGCATAAGTCTGTGTAAATACCAAGAGAGATGAGCTCTATGAAAATTTCCAACTCCGATATGTAAAATACCAGCACTTAAATTTGATCGAATATAATTGGGTTTTAAAACGGCACTTTGTATAGACTCAAGATTATTTTCATTTAAAGGAAGTGGTTTTTTGTTTGATGATACAGAGCTCAATTTTAATTCTCTAACATTATGTCTGTAGCTTTATCAGCTATTGCCATTGCGGGGGCGTTTGTATTAGCTGCCACAATATTTGGCATCATCGAAACATCAAAAACTCTCAAATTATCAATGCCTTTAACCTGAAGTTTTGAATTTAAAACAGCAGTATCATCACTTTCTTTTCCCATCTTACAGGTTCCAACAGGATGCCAATTAGTCTTGACCATTTTTTTACAATAATTAGTTAAAGACTCATCATCATCAATATTTTTACCGGGAAGTATTTCTTCTAAAATTATATCTGACAATGGTTTTGTATTGATAACCTCTCTGGCAAGTCTAAGACTTGAAATGAATATATCGATATCTTCTTTATTGCTTAAAAAATTTGGGTTTATATTAGGAAGATCTAATGGGTTAGAAGAGCTTAGTGTCACCTCACCGCGAGATTTTGGATTCATTATACAAGGAGTGAGCGTAACTCCATGATCAGGTTTAATGCCTTTTGTGTCTCTATCTGTATACATAATTTGTACGCAGTATAATTTTACTTTTGGATTATTTTGATCTTTTAAATCATCTGGGTTTAAAAAAGAGCAACAGTCAACCCCATTAGATGTTACAGGACCTGATTTAAATAAAAGATATTGGATACCATTTCTTATCATTCTTAGACCTTTGTTTTGTTTAAAATAACCGTATCCTTTTTTAGCTCTTGAGATAAAAGGAACCTCATGATGGTCTTGGAGGTTTTTGCCAACACCCTCTAATTTTTCTATAACTTCTATGCCAAACTTTTTGAGTTGCGCCTCCTCACCAATACCGGAATGCATCAATATTTTTGGGGACACTAAAGATCCAGCTGTAAGAATTATTTCTTTTCCATAATATTTCTCTACCTTCTTATTAGATATGACTTCTACCCCAGTTGCTTTTTTCTTTTCTATTATGATTTTAGTAACAACAGTATTTAATTTAATCTGTAAGTTTCTATCTTCTGACAAAGGTTTTATAAGTGTGGATACGGTATCACTCCTTCTTCCATCACCAATGGTGTATTGCATTAATCCAACACCGTATTGATCCCCATCGTTAAAATCTCTGTTATAAGGTAATCCCAAATTTTGCATTGATTTAATATATAAGTCGGAACCCTTAGCTACATATCCAGGATCAGAAACTTTAATGGAGCCATCTGATCCATGAAAATTTCCTGACAGCCTTTGATTATTTTCTAAATTTTTATAACTACCTAAAAGGGATTGCCACCCCCATCTTTCATCGCCTGTCTCTTCAACCCACTTTTGATAATCAGATGGCTTACCTCTCATATACACCATCCCATTTACAGAAGAGCCACCACCAAGAACCTTTGCTTGAGCAATATCGTGTTGTCGATTATTAAGTTGAGGCTGAGCAATAGATTTATAAAACTTCAAATAAGGACTTCCATCTAACATAGGTATCCATCCAGCGGGCATTGAAAGTAAAGGGTTATTGTTTCTCCTTCCTTCTTCTATAAGAAGAACTGAATGCCCTTTCTTAACTAATTTTGCAGCAGTAACGGTACCTGAAGTTCCCCCACCAACAATTATGAAATCATAAGTTTTCATTTATTAATTAAATATTAATAAAGAAAATTAATGATGTAGTCCATTTTTAATGAATTTAAGAGCTTCGGCTGCTAAATCTTCGCTGTTACTCCACAAGTTTCTCCA
Organism: Alphaproteobacteria bacterium; assembly: GCA_029245555.1. Taxonomy (GTDB): domain Bacteria; phylum Pseudomonadota; class Alphaproteobacteria; order HIMB59; family HIMB59; genus HIMB59. The sequence goes on along the minus strand of JAQWPC010000090.1, from coordinate 2,677 downwards.
AACTGCTAAGGTGTTTGAAAGAACAGGATCAACAACCTCAGATGAAAAAGACTCAAACGTAATTATTCCTGAATAATTTATTTCCTTTAAGCTTTTAAAAGTTTCTTCAAAATTAATATGACCGCTGCCGAGATATCCTCTATGATTTTCTCCAAAATGGAACATTCCTAATTTATCTTTTCCGATTTTTTTTATTGGTTCTGAATAGTTATTTTCTTCAATATTCATATGATAAGTATCAAGATGAACTTGAACGTTTGTATCACCAAGGTCATTAATATAATCTAGAGCTTCCTGTGCAGTATTCATGATATTAGTTTCGTATCTATTCACCACTTCTAGACTTAATGTAACATTATTTTTCTTTGCTTTTTCAGCAAGGTCTCTAATAACTGATAAAGAATTTTCATAACCGATAGTTGTTTTAGGGGTTTGATTTTTTTGGAGAGCTGAATGAATAACCCCACATAAATTAGAAGATCCAACATCAATAGTTTTATCAAGTGCTTTAAATAAAAGCTCTCTTCCTGCATTAACCCTATCTAGATCTTCGGAAGCAATATCAGTTTTATAACTTAAGCCCAGAGAGACGGTTGGTTCTAAATCAAATTTTTCGTAGGCTTTGGAAACAAAATTTGTATCCAAAGCATCAGGATTTAAAAGAGGCAATTCCATTACGTCGTAGCCAATCTTGGCTACCTGTGAAAGACATTTTTCAATACTAGGATTTTCTATATCTCCAATAAATGTTAATGCATGTACGCCAATTTTATTCATAATTGAATTTGTATTTTTACATCCTCAGGTAGGTTTTTAGCAGCTCTTTCAAAAGCCTTAATACTATCATCAAAAGCAACTGTATCTGTAATCATGGGTTTAACATTAATTTTATTGCTTGATAACAAGTTTATGGCTCTTTCATACTGATGTGCATATCTAAACACAGTTTTTATTTCGATTTCTTTAGTTAGTAATGTTGCAAAATCCATTGGTATAGGATTCATGGGGTTCCCTACAATAACTACTTTTCCAGCAGGGCAAATAGAGTCAAATATTACATCGTAGGCTTTTGGTGCTCCTGAGGCCTCAAATATTATATTAGCTCCCCAATTGTCAGTATTTTTTTTTACAACTTCCATAGGATTTTCTCTGTTAAGATCAATAGGTATAAGATTTTCATAATTTTCACACATTCTTAATTTTTCACTAACAATATCAGCTATGAAAACTTTAGAGCAACCTCCGGCAAGAGCGGTTAATGCTATTACTAACCCAATTGGACCACAGCCCATTACTAATGCAGTTTCTCCTGGAATTATATTTGCTTTTTCAGCAGCTTGAAGTCCAACTGCAAGAGGTTCTATCATCGCTCCCTCTGCATAAGAAACATTATCAGGCAGTTTAAAAACAAAGTTTGATGGAAAAACCACCTCAGGTGTTAAACAGCCATGATCAGGGGGTGTTGCCCAGAAAGTAAGTTTTGGATCAAGGTTGTATAAGCCTTTCATATATTCCTTAGAATAAATATCTGGAACGCCAGGTTCAATACAGACTCTATCTCCAATATTTAGATTGGATACGTTACTTCCGACTTCTATAATTGTTCCTGATCCCTCATGACCTAAAACCATAGGCTTGTTCACAATGAAAGGACCAATTTTTCCGTGAGTGTAATAATGCACATCACTTCCGCAGATACCTACTGTATGCATTTTTATTTTAACCTCATTAGAATCAACTTCTGTTTTTAAATCGATATCTCTCAGAGACAGTTGTAATTTTTTTTCTAAAATAAGTGCCTTCATATTTTAATCTACTTTATGTAACATTTTACATGTTATGTAATTTATATGTAATAATTTACATTAGTTGTAATAAATTACAATTAGTCATTGTAATAATTTTTCTTTTATGCAATTATTATTATGAGTAAAGACTAGGGAGGTAAATAAATATGCTTAGGAAAATTTTACTTACATTTTCACTATTTCTACTTCCAATAAACAGCTTATTAGCTGTAGATTGGGGAAAAGAACTTGGTGATCACAGTGGCGTTGATTTAAAGGTCCAGTCTATTATGGACCCGTATATTGATGCAGTTAAAGAAATATCACCACAATTCGAATCTGCAACAGGTGCATCCGTAACAGTTGAAGGTTTTGGATATGATGGACTTCATGAAAAGCAAATAGTTGCTTGTTCTCAAAATGATGGGTCTTACGATGTTTTATTCATTGATGGGATTTGGATTGGAGAGTTTGTTGAGGCAGATTGTATCGAACCAGTTGAAGATATTTGGACTGCAGAAGGCACAGATAAATCTGTTATAGCATGGGATGACTACATCCCTTCATTTGCTGGACAGGCAATTTGGGATGATAAAAAAATGTGTCTACCTTTTGGTGGATATTGGCATATGCTTCACTATAGAACTGATTTATTTGAAGCAGAAGGCCTAGCGCCCCCAGAAACATTTGATGATGTTATGGCTGCTGCGAAATTATTCAAAGATAATCCTAAATACCCAGAATTAGATGGTGGTTATGCTATGAATATGGCTCGTGGTAGTGCTGCCGGACAACAGTACTATGAGTGGATTTATTCTGCTGGTGCACAACCGTGGGAAAGTAATTATCCTGGTTCACCAGATGCTTATGCTGATCAAAGAGGATTATAT
>JAQWPC010000086.1:0-4589 GCA_029245555.1 Alphaproteobacteria bacterium | reverse complement strand
TATTTAGAGTGTCCCCAAAACCAGGTTCTATCAATAAAGATTTCTTTCCAAATATTCCATTAGATCTAATTAATAAAATACTATCATCGGGAATATCTATATCAGAGTTAACAAAACCACTCACATAAACATCATTATTTTTATTTAAAGTAATATTATCGACCTCTCCTATTTTCAAACCTGACATCTCTACATCAGAACCAATAGATAAGCCCTCAGCATAAGTAAAAATTGATTCAAAAAAAACTTTTTTATTGAAATTTCCAGAAGATTGATAAAAGAGAATTATAATAAATAGAATTAAAATAAAAAAAAGGCCATTTTTAAAATGTAAAGACTGAGGGTACGAGTCAATCTCAAATATTATTTTGGCTGCCAACTTTGGTAACCCTTGTCTAATTTTTTTTTATGACTAGTTATATGTTTTTGTGTTCTTTGTTTTATATTATTTAATAAATCATCATGGGATGTCTTTGTATTTAACATTATATCTGACGTTCCATGTAACCAATTATGATAATCAGTTGGCAAAGACTCGGGCCCTAAGTTTGATGCATATACAACCCATCTTTTATTTAAATTTGATTTATCATGATAAAACTTATTACCTAGCGAATCTTGATGAACAAGTTTACCATTAAGAAAAGAATATATTTTAAAACCAAGTGACATTTACCAAATATTATAAGAAAACTATGCATATTGTAATATTATTATTTACAATCATTATAGCCAATTTAGCACATCCACTGCATGCAAAGATTGCTAGTGTGATAGGAGATCCAGCATCAGGTGAAATTTATTTTCAGATCAATCAAGATACTAAGAATTATCCTGCCTCACTTACTAAAATAATGACGTTGTATATAATTTTTGAAGAAATAAGAATAGGCAATCTAAACTTAGATGATGAGATTACCATATCAAAATATGCAAACAATCAACAACCATCAAAATTAGGATTAGGCGTAGGGAGTAAAATAACAGTTGATAAAGCAATAGATGCTTTAATAGTAAAATCAGCGAATGATATAGCTGTAGCTGTTGCTGAAAAAATTGAAGGATCAGAGAAAAAATTTATTAAAAAAATGAACAAATATTCATCGATTATGGGATTAAAAAATACAAATTTTGCTAATCCTCATGGTTTGCCCAATAAAGCAAATCTATCAAGCGCCTTAGATATGTTTATATTAAGTTCTAAAATAATAAATGACTACCCTCAATACTTACATAGATTTAAAAAAACTAGAACTAAGATTAAAAACAAAACATATAAGACCCACAATAAGTTATTAAAAAAATATGATCATTATATTGGATTAAAGACTGGCTATATAAGAAAGTCAGGTTTTCAAATTTCATTATTAAGAGAGAGCAATGATCAATATCTACTGGGTATTTATTTTGGAGGTAACTCGGCAAATGAAAGAAATAATAAAATTAATTATCTTATGGATAAATATTTTAATAAAAATGAATCAAAAGCAATCATAGAGTCATCCAAAAAAACAGATTTAAAAAAAATATATTTAGTTCAAACCTCTTCTTTTAAGAAAATAAGTTTATCTAAAAAACATATTTCTTTATTAAAGAATAAATTAAATTTTTTACAAGAATATGATCATGATATTACGAAAAAAGGTAAATATTTTACTACCTATATAAAATTTGATGATGTGAGAGTTGCTAATTTCATTTGCGATGAAATTAAAAAAAATAAGCTAGATTGCCTTGTAAAAACTATCTAGCTCTTTTAAGTCTAAGTTAAATTTTTTAAAAATAGTGATTATTTTTTGAATTTCAGGTTTGAATAATTCATTTTGGAAATGTTCTAATCTAAAAACTAAACAATTTTGAGTATTTGATGCTCTTATTAAAAACCAAAAATTAGATGATTCAACTCTAATTCCGTCAATTTCATTTAAATAAGCATCATTATAGATGACTTTTAAATCGGATATAATATTAGACAGGAGGTCAAATTTCTCAGACTCATTACAGTATAGCTTTATCTCTGGGCTAGATGACGATTGCATATAAGGCTCTAGTATGTCACTCAGCGAATTATTTGAGCTATTTAAAATATTTATAAATTTTAATGAAGCATAAATTGCATCATCATAGCCATAGTAACCATGATTATAAAAAATATGTCCACTCATTTCACCTGCTATATCTGCGTTTTCAGCAACTATCATCTGTTTAATTAAAGAGTGACCTGTTTTAGACATTAATATTCTAATTCCATTTTCTTTGAGGACATCAAATAAAATCTTACTACATTTTACATCTGCAACTGCGGTTATGTCTTTTTTTTCTTTTTGTAAGTCTAAGGCGAGTAGTAAAAAAATCATATCTGAATATACGAGATTTCCCTTGTTATCAATTATTCCAACGCGATCTCCATCTCCATCAAAAGCAACACCAAGATCAAAAGAATTTTTTTTTATAAAATCAGATATTTCAATAATATTAGATTTTACCGTTGGATCAGGATGATGATTAGGAAATGTCCCATCTATAGATTGATTTAGTATGATATTGGTCCCTCCTATCGTATTAGTAATTTTATTAATAATAGCGCCAATAGCGCCATTACCGGGATCCCAAACAATCTTTAATTTATTAATGTTGCTAAACCTATTAAGAATTTCATTTTGATAACGAATTAATGGATTTTGAAATTTTACTGATACGCTCTTTTTAATCAAAGAAGATACATCTACTTCATTTAAACATTTAATAGATTTTCCAAAAAAGGGCTTATTATCTATAATCATTTTTAATCCATTATATTCTTTTGGATTATGAGATCCCGTAATCATTATTAAGTTAGGGATTTTATAACATTTACTTGAAAAATAACTTAATGGTGTTGGTATTAATGAAATATCAATTACTTCTATGCCATATGTAGTAAAATTTTCAATTAATGTATTTTTTATCTTTAAAGAGGATATCCTTCCATCGTGCCCTATAATTATATTTGGTGATTTATTATCTATTAATATTTTTGTGATACTTAAAGCTATCTTAGTAACATCCTTAAGGGTTAAAGATTTTTCATAAATACCCCTAATGTCGTACTCTCTTAAAATTTCAGGATTAATCATAGGTTTAATATATATGTAGCAATTGAAAGAAAAGATAAGAAGCCAAATACATCGGTAAATGTTGTTAAGACAATACCTGAAGCTAAAGCGGGATCTATTTTTAATTTATTGATAGTAACTGGAATGATAATACCTACTAAACAAGCAAAACCAAGGTTCACTAATATCGCAACAGATATAGCTATAGCAAGATTTATATTATCAAACCAAAAATATGTAATCAAACCCATGATTAATGAAAGAGCCATTCCATTTAATGATCCTATGAGAAACTCTTTCATAACAAGACTCATATAATTTGATTTATTAATATCTTTAGTAGCAATAGCCCTAACATATATAGTCATTGCTTGAGTACCAGCATTACCTCCCATTGAAGCTACGATAGGCATCAGTACAGCAATTGCTATCATTTGCTGAAGTTTATCTGCATAAATATCAATTACATAAGAAGCTAAAATAGCAGTTAGTAAATTTAAACCCAGCCAGATAAATCTTGAGTAAGCGGAATTAATAGCACCCTTATAAAAATCATTAACAAATAAACCACCAAGTTTTCTCATATCGTCTTCAGATTCCTCGTGGTCAATCTCAACAACATCGTCTACAGTCATTATACCAATCATTTTATTCTCATTGTTAACAACAGGAGCAGAAACAAGACCATATTGTCTAAAGGCATAGGCAATATCTTCAATAGTATTGTCATGCCTTATAAGATGAATATTTTTAAAGATTAAGTCTTTTAACTTTCTAGATCTATTTGATCTCAGTATTCTTCCAGAGGGGATAAATCCAATTGGGGTATTGTTATTATCGACAATAAATACATTGTAAAAGTCCTTAGGCCCCCTTCTAGATTTTCTTAAATTATCAATTAGACCACCTACAGTGATATCAGATTTAACAGCAAGATAATCTCGATTCATCAATCTACCAGCAGAATTTTCATCATATTTTAAACTTTCTTCAATTCTTTCACGTTGCTGTGAACCTAGTTTTGATAAAATTTTTACTAATTCGTGTGTCTCAAAATCACTTAAAATTTCAACGGCATCATCTAAATCTAAATACTGTATTAACCTTACGAGATGTTTATTAGGTATCATTTCAAGTGTTAGATCTCTAGTTTCCTCTCTTAGATAAGCTATAAAATGAGGATGAAAGTATTTTGTATGAGTTTTAAGTATTGAGGATTGATCATTTGTAGGTAAACTCTCTAACTTATCTGCTTGATCAGCTGGATGAAAGCCTTTGATAGATTCAATGAATATTTTTTTATTTAGTTTTGTCATTTTAAATCTGGTGCGGACGAGAAGACTCGAACTTCCACAGGATTATATCCCACAGCGACCTCAACGCTGCGCGTCTACCAGTTCCGCCACGTCCGCAAATAATAAGGTTAATAATTAATAGCTGATGTCAAAAATAAAACAATTAAAAGGTTATGTAAACTATTCTGAAATATTAGAT
>JAQWPC010000084.1:0-4856 GCA_029245555.1 Alphaproteobacteria bacterium | reverse complement strand
ATCATTTATTTCAGAAGGGACTATCCAGCTTCCTCCAACACAAATTACATTTTTTTGATTAAGCCATTGAATGGCATTTTCCTGGTTTATTCCTCCCGTAGGACAAAATACTATATTTGGAAAAGGTCCACTTAAAGATTTTAAATAATTAAGACCACCCGCTGCATGTGCAGGAAAAAATTTGAGAGATTTATAACCTAAATCAAGCAATTTCATTATATCACTAGAATTAGAGATCCCAGGAAGAAATGGAAAATTAATTTCAACAGCTTTTTTTGCTAAAGTTGTTGTTATACCTGGACTGACTGCAAATGAAGCTCCTGCATCTTTTACTGCTTGTAAATCCGTTTCATTCAAAACAGTGCCAGCTCCTATTTCAAGTAAAGGAAATTTTTTGGAAGCTATTTCTATAACCGTCAAAGCACAATCGGTCCTTAAAGTAATCTCAACCGTTTTTAGGTTACCTTTTATTAGTGCTTCGAATAAATAATCTACTTTTTCGACTTTATTTATAGTTAAGACAGGCATAACTGGTGATAATGATAAAATTGACTTAATAGAACTGTGCATAAGGGTTCCAAAAATATATTTTTTATTTTAAGTTTATAATTAAATATGTTGTTATACGAAAATCTTCAATAAAAAATTTTAAAAAGAGGTCTTTATGAAAATATTAATAATGGGTGGAGCGGGAATGATTGGGCAAAAGTTGCTTAATCTTATTTTACAAAAAGAAGAAATTAAAAATCAAAAAGTTAGTGAAATTACATTATTTGATATTATAGATGCTCCTCACCCAGAAAATTCAAGTATACCTATCATCACAAAATCAGGAGATATATCAAACCCTAAAGTCAGTGATGATCTTATTTTGTCTAAACCTGATGTTATCTTTCATCTTGCAGCTATAGTCTCAGGGCAAGCTGAACAGGAGTTTGACCTTGGTTGGAATATTAACACTAGAGGAAGCTGGGGTTTATTTGAGGCTATAAGGTCTCAAGGTGACGATTATTGTCCTAGAGTTGTTTTTACTAGTTCAATTGCAGTTTTTGGCTCACCATTTCCTGATCAAATACCTGATGACTTTTTTACAACTCCTCTTACTTCTTATGGTGCTCAAAAAGCAATATCTGAGCTATTATTAGCTGACTATTCTAGAAAAGGAATGTTAGATGGTATTTCAATAAGATTGCCAACTATATGTGTAAGGCCTGGCAAACCAAACTTAGCTGCTTCTGGTTTTTTTTCTGGCATTATTAGAGAGCCTCTCAATGGTCAAGAGGCAATATTACCGGTGGACACTGATGTAAGGCATTGGCATGCTACTCCTAGATCTGCAGCAGGTTTTTTAATTCATGCTGCTGAACTTGATACATCGAAATTAAATAATAGGATAACTCTAAATATGCCAGGTTTGTCTGTGACTGTTCAAGAACAAATTGAAGCTCTTGGAAGAGTTGCTGGAAATGATGTTGTTAAATTAATTAAACATCAACCCGATCCAGTAATTAAAAAAATTGTAAGTGGATGGGCAAGAGACTTTAATACAAAAAGATCCCTTAATTTAGGTTTCAAAGCCGAATCAAGCTTTGATGATATAATTAAGATTTATATTGAAGATGATTTAAAAAAATAATTTTAAATATTTATATTTAATAATGGTGTTAAATAATGTGGCAATTCTGGATTGATAGAGGTGGAACTTTTACCGATATCGTAGCAAGAAAACCTTGTGGATCAATTATAATTGATAAACTTTTATCAGAAAATTCTGCTATTTATAAAGATGCTGCGATTGCTGGTATCAAAAAAATTCTTAACCTTAAAATTGAAGATAAAATACCTACTGATAAAATATCATCTGTTAAAATGGGAACTACTGTTGCCACAAATGCTCTTCTTGAAAGAAAAGGTGATAGAACACTCCTATTAATTACTAAAGGTTTTGGAGATTTATTAAGAATTGGATACCAAAATAGACCATTACTTTTTGATTTAAATATTAACCTTCCTGAACTTCTATATGATCGAGTAGTTGAAGTTTCCGAAAGATTAGACTCAAATGGCAATATATTAAAAACTCTTAATGAAAAAGAAGTAAGAACTTGTTTAAAAAAAGCAAAAAATGACGGTATTAATAGTGTTGCAATAGCGTTTATGCATTCTTATATCAATCCAAATCATGAAGATAAAATAGCCAAAATAGCAGAAGAAGAAAATTTTAGTCAAATTTCAGTAAGCCATAAAGTATCACCTTTAATAAAATTGGTAGGTCGTGGCGATACTACAGTTGTAGATGCATACTTATCTCCAATCCTTCGACGATACGTTAATCAAGTCTCAGAAGAATTAAAGAGTAGTAAATCTACAAAATTAATGTTTATGCAATCAAATGGTGGACTAACTGATGCTAATCTTTTTCAAGGGAAGGATGCGCTTTTATCGGGACCAGCTGGTGGTGTTGTAAGTATGGTACAAACAGGTATACAAGCGGGTAACGATAAATTAATAGGCTTTGACATGGGAGGGACGTCTACGGATGTATGTCATTATGCTGGTGAATATGAACGATCATTTGAAACAGAATTAGCTGGTGTCCGAATAAGAGCACCTATGATGCAAATTAATACTGTTGCAGCAGGTGGAGGCTCAATTCTTTCATTTAAAGATGGTCGATTTCAAGTTGGGCCAGAAAGTGCGGGTGCTATTCCTGGACCAGCTTCTTATGGTAAAGGTGGACCTTTAACAGTAACAGATTGTAATGTTTTACTTGGCAAACTCCATCCCGAACACTTTCCAAGTGTTTTTGGTCCGAATGGAAATGATCCACTTGACGTTAAAATAGTTAGAAAAAAATTTACGGATTTATCAAAAAATATTGCACAACAAACAAATAAACCACAAATGGATGAAATCTCAATGGCAGAAGGATTCTTGAAAATTGCTATTGAGAATATGGCCAATGCCATTAAGAAAATATCAATTCAAAGAGGTTATGATGTTACTAATTATACAATGAATTGTTTTGGAGGAGCTGGTGGACAACATGCTTGTCATGTTGCTGATGCGCTTGGCATTACAAATGTTTTAATTCATCCATATGCGGGTGTTCTATCTGCATACGGAATGGGTTTAGCAGAAATAAGAAGCATAAGAGAACGTCATTTTGAAAAAGATTTAAATCACATTAATGAAGCTAATTTACTAATTGATAATTTATCACTTTTAGCAAAAGAGGATTTAAAAAAACAAGATATTAAAAACTCTTCAATTAGTTTAGTTAAAAAAGCTTTTTTACATTATCAAGGTTCGCACCAAAACTTAGAAGTTAATTTTGATACTGTTAAAAGAATGAGAGCTGATTTTGAACAAGAACACAAGAAAAGATTTGGTTTTTTTGTTGAAGGAAGAACAATTTTTATTGAAATGTTAACAGTAGAAGCCATTGGTAATTCTTCTGAACATCAAGATTTTTCTTATGATCCAAGCCCTACAATTAATGCCAAACCAATTTCTTATAAAAAAATGTATGTTAATACTTCTGAAGGTTCAGTTCCTATTTATAAAAGATCAGCACTAAAAGTTGAACAGAGGATTTTAGGTCCTGCCATTATATGCGAAGCAACAGGTACAAACATTGTTGAACAGGGATGGTCCGGATATTTAGATAAATATCAAAATTTAATTTTGTCTAGAGTTGAAGGAAAAAAAATTGAGAAAGGGATTGGCACTTCAGTTGACATAGTTATGCTTGAAGTTTTTAACAATCTATTTATGAATATTGCAGAACAGATGGGTGCAACATTAGCTAATACTGCATATTCAGTTAATATTAAAGAAAGGTTAGATTTTTCTTGTGCTCTTTTTAACAATCACGGAGAATTAGTTGCAAACGCACCTCACGTCCCTGTTCACTTAGGTTCAATGTCCGAGGCAATAAGGACTGTCATAAAACTAAATAAAGACAACATATTTCCTGGTGACGTATTTGTATTGAATGCACCATTTAATGGCGGCACACATCTTCCAGATGTTACGGTTATTACCCCTGTTTTTAATAAAGAAGGTAAGAAAATTATTTTCTTTGTCGCTTCAAGAGGTCACCATGCTGATATCGGAGGCACAACACCTGGTTCTGGTCCACCTGATTCAAAACATATAGAAGAAGAAGGCGTTCTTATTGATAATTTTAAAATGTTTGATAAGGGTATTTTTCGAGAAGATGAAATGAGAGAAATTTTATCATCTGGTAAATATCCATGTAGAAATATTGAACATAATATGGCTGATCTAGCAGCACAAGTCGCTGCAAATAAAACAGGAATTAATGAAATAAACTCTATGGTTGATCAGTTTGGGATTGAAACAGTTCAAGCCTATATGAACCACGTTCAAGATAATGCTGAAGAATGTATTAGAAATGCAATTACAAATCTAAATGAAGGTAAGTATGAGTACGAGCTTGATAATGGTGAGTTTATTAAAGTAAAAATTACAATTGATAAAGTAAAACGGGAAGCCACTATTGATTTCTCAGGGACAGCTAAAAAAAACACATTTAATTACAATGCACCTATGGCAGTTTGTCATGCAGTAATTCTATATGTATTTAGAACTTTAGTTGGAAATAATATTCCTTTAAATGAAGGTTGTTTTAAACCATTGAATATAATAATACCCAACAATTCAATGATAAATGCAAAATATCCATCTGCAGTTATCGCAGGTAATACAGAGGTAAGCCAGTTAACTTGTAATGCTCTTTTTGGAGCGCTAGGGGTAATTGCAGGCAGTCAAGCTACTATGAATAATTTCATTTGGGGTAATGATAAAATTCAAAATTACGAAACTATTTG
>JAQWPC010000077.1:0-5363 GCA_029245555.1 Alphaproteobacteria bacterium | reverse complement strand
TATGAATTAGCTAGTAAACAACTACAAGATGAAAAAGAACTTTTAAAAGTTGGTGGTCTTGCTGCAGCAGCTGTCCATGAACTGGGAACACCATTAAATACAATTAACTTAATTGTAGGAGATTTTGACCAAGATAGAGATTTAAAGAAAAAATATAGAGACGATATTGATACCCTTAAAGTGGAATTGGATCGATGTAAGGCTATCTTGAAAGAATTGTCAACAAATCCAGAGTCAAAAGAAATATCTAATGAAATTAGCAATATGTCTCTTGATGCCTACGTCCAATCACTCAGTGAACAGTTCAAGTCTAATTATAGAGTTATAAATATTGATTATCGCTCTGATGATAATTCGAAAAATATTAATATTCAAATTACTCCTGAGTTGAATATCGCAATGAATAATATTATTAAAAATGCAATTAGCTTTGCAGAAAAAGAAATATTGATAATTTCAGAGGCAGAAGGGGGTCAATATAGAATTAAGATTCGTGATGACGGCCCTGGATTTAATAAAAAATTTCTAGCTAATTTTGGAAAACCCTTCTATTCTAGCAGGCCCGAAAAAGGGGTAAACATGGGCTTAGGGCTGTTTATAACTAAGCAAATGATTGAAAATCTAAATGGTGAAATTTTAGTACAAAACAATAATGGAGCTGAAGTAACCTTATTATGGCAGATATAGAAACAACAACTGATAAAGAAAAATCCCTATTTATCATAGAGGATGATAAACCCTTTCGTGAGCGTCTTACGACCTCTTTTCAACGCAAAGATTTTACTGTAACCGCTGCGGCTAATAAAAAAGAGGCCCTAGAAATTTTAACTGGCAGCGATTTTAATTATGCAATTGTAGATCTACGATTAGGTGATGGATCGGGCTTAGATGTGATTAAAGTTATTAAAGAAAAAAACCCTGAGTGTCGAACTGTTATGCTGACGAGTTATGGTAATATAGCCACCGCAGTGTCATCCGTTAAATTAGGTGCCGATGATTATCTCACGAAACCAGCTAATATTGATGATATTGAAAAATCATTAATGTCATCAACAGCATCATCCCTTCCACCTCCGCCAGAAAATCCCATGTCAGCAGATCGTATTCGATGGGAACATATTCAAAGAGTTTTTACGCAGTGTAATCGTAATGTATCTGAGACAGCGAGGCGCCTAAAGATGCACCGTCGTACATTACAAAGAATTTTAAATAAGCACGCACCGAAAGAATAGCATCTCCTCTTATTCTCTGTTATCCTACATAGATGTCTGAATCTCGATTAATACTTGTCGACGGGTCAGGTTATATTTTTAGAGCCTATTATGCTCTCCCTCCCATGAATAACTCAAAAGGCATTCCTACTAATGCGGTGTATGGCTTTTGTAATATGATGTTACGATTAATCGAAGAACATCCTAACGATAAAATTTTAATTATCTTAGATGCAGGAAAAAATACATTTCGAAATACCCTCTACTCTGAATACAAAGCAAATAGAAGTGAAGCGCCTGAGGATCTTATCCCTCAATTTGGAATTATTCGTGAAGCCATTGATGCCTTCGGTTTAGATGTTATTGAAAAAAAAGATTTTGAAGCAGACGATGTAATAGCAAGTTATGTGAAATATGGTGAGGGCAATAAAATACCCACTACTGTATTTAGTTCAGACAAAGACCTTTTCCAATTGCTTTCACCTAATACACGTATTATGGACCCTATGAAAAATGTTGAAATAGATGAAGCCCGTGTCATGGAAAAATTTGGCGTTGGTCCTGATAGAATTACAGATGTGCAGGCATTAATTGGTGATAGCGTAGATAACATCCCTGGCGTACCAGGTATAGGCCCCAAGACTGCTGCTAAATTAATCAATGAATTTGGGACATTTGAAGATCTTTTGGCCAATAAAGAACAAATCTCTAATGTACGAATTAAAAATCTTATGCATGATCATGAGGAGTCAGCTAAAATAAGTCACCAATTGGTGATTTTAAAGAATGACCTTGAGCTTCCAATTCAAATTGAAAAATTAAAAGAATTTGATGATTCTACTAAGCTAAATGAATTCTTTAAAAAATATGAGTTTAAATCTTTAATTAGAACCAGTGCTCATGAAACTAAACCACACGCAGCAAAGAAAAATCTAGAATTTAAATCTCTTATTAAAACAAAAGATATCATTGAATATCTCCATTCATTACATTCTGAAAAAACCCTAGCTATTGACTTAGAAACTGACAGCTTAGATGTCAACCAGGCAAATATAATTGGTGTTTCTTTATCTAATGCTGATCAGGCTTACTACATTCCTTTTAAATCTCCAGACAATGAACTGTCACAAAGTGATCAAAATAAAATTTTAAAAGAACTTAACCTTCTTTGCGAAGACCCTTCCATTTTAAAAATATTTCATAATGCCAAATATGATAGCGTAATTTTAAAACGCTTTAAGGTTAATACTGTTTCTTTTCAAGATACCTTGTTAATGTCCTTCTTTGTAAATAATGGACTGACTAAACACAATCTAGAAGACTTGTATTATTACTATTTTGGGGAAGAAAAAGAAAAATTCAAAGATGTTATTAAAAATGAATCTAAAAGAAAATATAAAGATTTCTCAGAGGTACCATTACAAGCTGCAACTAATTATGCAGCACATGATGCATATGCTACTCATAAATTATATGAAGCACTATATGATCAAATTGTAGATGCACCTGATAGTTGGATATATTATGACATAGATAAAAAGTTAAGCCTCGTTCTTCAAGAGGTTGAAAGTAATGGATGTAAGATTGATTTAAAATTTCTAACTAAACTTGAAAAAGACTTAAATAAAGAGATCGAAAAGATAGAAGGAAATATTTTTAAAATAGCAGGTGAGGAGTTTAATATAGGATCACCTAAACAACTGACTGAAATTTTTAAGAAATTAGATGTTAAAGTTACCAAGAAAACAAAAGCTGGTGATTTTCAAACAAATGTCAAAGTTCTAGAACAACTTGAGTCTGAGGGTGTAGAAATAGCTTCTCATATTCTACAATGGCGACAGTATTCGAAATTAGTATCAACTTATACATCCTCATTGGCAGAGCACGCTGATAGCAGTGACCGAGTACACAGCACATTTAATATAGCCGCTACAATTACAGGAAGATTGAGCTCTTCTGAGCCTAATTTACAAAATATTCCTATCAGAACTGAAATAGGTAAAAAGATCAGAACGGCATTTATTGCTGAAAAAGAACATGATTTATATAGTTTTGACTACTCTCAAATAGAGCTCCGAGTTCTTTCAGAGGCATGTGAAGACCCTAATCTATTAAAAGCCTTCCTTGAAGATCAAGATATCCATCAAAGTACAGGCCAGTTAGTTTTCAACAAAAAGACTATTAATGATAATGATCGCCGTATGGCTAAGATTATTAATTTTGGAATTATTTATGGTATCAGTCAGTACGGATTGGCAAAGCAATTAGGCGTCAGTAACGCTGAGGCAAAGCTTTTCATAGATAACTATTTTCAAAAATTTCCTAATATTAATGATTACATGAAAGCAACAACTGGTAAGGCAAAGAAATTAGGATATGTGGAAAATCTTTTTGGAAGAAAGTCCCATATTAAAGACATTAATGCTAAAAACTTCATGTTACGTTCCTTTGCTGAAAGACAAGCAATCAATGCACCTATTCAAGGTACTGCATCTGACTTGATTAAGATTGCTATGTTAGATATTCAAAAATATTTAGAAACCAATAAATGTAAATCAAAAATGACTTCACAAGTCCATGATGAACTTTTATTTGAAATTCATAAAAATGAAAAAGATTTGATACCTGAAATTACAAAACTGATGGAAACTTCTCATCAAAAGTACAAATCTTTCAAAACACCAATTAAAGTTGATTTTGGTGGTGGGCTAAACTGGGGACTAGCTCATTAAGTTGCTTTAATTAGGCTCATCAATTTATCTATATATCCCTTTCTACTCCATCTGGTCATAACTTTTCCAAGATCATGCGTGGTCTCTAAAGCAAAAGCCTGAAAGACATTTTTATAATTAGCTCCAAGAGTTATAGATTTATTATGATCAAGAGATAGGTATTCTTCCTTTATGAGAGTATCCACTTTTCTTTTCACAGTTTCGCGAGGTATGTTTAATGCTGAAGC
This sequence comes from Alphaproteobacteria bacterium, assembly GCA_029245555.1. Classification (GTDB taxonomy): domain Bacteria; phylum Pseudomonadota; class Alphaproteobacteria; order HIMB59; family HIMB59; genus HIMB59. The sequence continues at coordinate 1,193 of JAQWPC010000077.1, read as the reverse complement.
GATACTAGTTACAGTAAGCTTTGGAATTTGTAATGCTTTTTCATTTACGATTTCTTCAAATCTAAATGTGAGCTGACTAATCGAGGAAGATCCTGTTTTATTCAAATTACTAACGTGATACCCAACCACTATTTGCAGTATCATAAAGCTCTCATAATCAATTTTGAGTATTTGTTGAACTCGAAGATAGAAATTAATCATAAAAATTGACCAGTCATAAAAACCATCAGAAAAATCATTTGTTAATGGTTTTTTATAGCTAGTATTGTCAGATTTACTCAACTTCTTGGACCCGCAACATCAGTAAAAAACCTAAAATAAATAGCAAAGTACATGAAAGCAATCCTATTCTTTGAGAGAACATAAATGTCATGGTTCCAACAAGAAGGGGGCCTAGAAAAGATGTAATTCTCCCAGAGAAAGCATATAGCCCAAACCCTTTTCCTGAATTATCTGCGTTAAGTAATAAAGACATCATGACTCTACTAGCGCTTTGAATAGTTCCTAAAAAAATTGAAATTATCATTACACAAATAAAAAATTCTATTTTAGTTTGTGCTATTAATGAACTAAAAATCACACAAGCAACAAGAGCAATAATACAAATGAGTATTATTTTTTTAGAAGAATATTTATCATTAATGTAACCACCTATGATGACCCCAATAAATGCTACCAAATTTGCTGCAATAGCCATTTGAAGAATCTCTTTAAAATCAAATCCAAAAACGCCAGTAGCATAAACGCCACCTCCACTGATCAAAACAATTAAAGCATCAGCATAGAGCATTCTTGCTAAGAGAAATTTTCCAGTTTGAGTTAATTTCTTTTGCCAAACTATTTTAAATATTTTTTTTATCATTCCATCAGAAGAACTATTTTTTTCTATGGGCTTAGAGGGAGAAAATTTAAATAACATAGGAAGGGAGAAAATAAAAAACCAAATAACAACAATAAAAGCTGTAAATCTAATATTTTCAAAACTAGTTTTATCTAGATCAAATAATGTTTGTTCTGGGAGAATAAAAAAATATAAAACAAAGAGAAGAACGGGCACTGTACCGAGGTATCCAAGACCAAATCCAAAACCAGAAGTTTTCCCAAGATCTGAATCTTTAGATGATTGTTTTAATAAGGAGTTATAATAAATTTGAGCAAGCTCATAACAATAGTTAGAAAGAAAAAAGATTATA
>JAQWPC010000082.1:0-3986 GCA_029245555.1 Alphaproteobacteria bacterium | reverse complement strand
CTTCATCCTTTGGTATGTACGGCATTTAATGCTGACTTTGACGGTGATCAAATGGCCGTTCACATCCCATTGAGTCTAGAAGCACAATTAGAAGCTAGAGTATTGATGATGAGCACGAATAATATCTTATCTCCATCTAGTGGAAAACCAATTATTGTTCCAAGTCAAGACATCGTTTTAGGAATTTATTATCTATCATTAATTGAAGAAAAAGAAGAAGTTACGAAATACTACTCTCATGTTGGAGAAGTTGAATTTGCTCTTGAAAATCAATCTATTAATTTACACACACCTATTCTTTATAGAACAAAAACATACAACAAGGAAAACGGTAAATTTGAATATAAAAAGTTTACAACTTCACCTGGTAGAGTTTTACTATTTAAAACGGTGCCAGAGCACAAAGATCTTCCTTACGATTGTATTAATAAGATTTTAACTAAAAAAGAAATTAGCAACTTACTTGATAACGTCTATAGATTTGCAGGGCAGAAGGCCACTTGTATTTTCGTTGATCAAATTATGAATGTTGGTTTTAAATTTGCTGCAAAGGCAGGTATTTCTTTTGGAAAAGATGATCTTGTTATCCCTGAGGAGAAAGATCCTTTAATTCAAGAGACCCAAAAATTAGTTAATAACCTAGAAAGCCAGTATCAAGAAGGGCTGATTACTCAAAGAGAAAAATATAATAAGGTTGTCGCTCTTTGGTCTACCTGTACTGATAAAGTTGCTAAAGCAATGATGAAAACAGTATCTGCAAAAAAAGATAACTTAATCAACTCTGTTTATATTATGGCCGACTCTGGTGCCAGAGGCTCTGAAGCACAGTTAAAACAGTTAGCAGGTATGAGGGGTTTGATGGCAAGACCATCAGGTGAGATTATTGAGAACCCCATTACTTCAAATTTTAAAGACGGATTGACAGTATTAGAATATTTCAACTCAACTCACGGAGCTAGAAAAGGTTTAGCTGACACTGCACTAAAAACTGCAAGCTCTGGATATTTAACTAGAAGACTAGTTGATGTAGCTCAGGATTTAACCATTACACAAAAGGAATGTGATTGCTCACATGGTTTGACTGTAGATACAGTCTATGAATCAGGAGAGGTCGCCATCCCCCTAAAGGATAGAGTTTTTGGTAGATATTTAGCGGACGATGTGAAAACAAATGATGGTAATACCATTATGAAAAATGGCGATTATATTTCACATGACGAAATTGAAACCATTGTGAAAGAAAACATCACTTCAGTTAGAATTAAATCTCCTATTACATGCGGTTGCATTAACGGCATTTGTGCAAAAGCTTATGGCAGAGATCTTGCTAAGGGTCAGCCAGTTAATACTGGTGAAGCTGTAGGTATAATTGCAGCACAGTCAATTGGTGAACCTGGTACTCAGCTTACTATGAGAACTTTTCACGTCGGTGGTGTAGCGAGTTCCTCTGCTGAAAAATCAAATTTTGAATCACCAAGTGATGGAAAAGTTAAAATCAAAAATTTAAGTTCAGTGATCAATGAGGCAGGAAGTGAAATTGTAATTAACAGAACATCCGAATTAGAAGTATATGATTTAAATAATAAGTTAGTTTCTACTTTTAGAGCCCCTTATGGATCAACTTTGCTATCTAAAAATAATACTGAAGTCAAATTGAATGCAGTTTTATTAGAATGGGATCCCTATACTGTCCCTATTGTAGCAGAAGAGACTGGTAAATTGGATTTTGCCGATCTAGTTGAAGGTGTTTCATTTATAGAAAAATTTGATGAGACAACAGGAATCTCATCCAAAGTAATAATTGACTGGAAGAGCTTCCAAGGCAAGCAAGATTTAAAACCACAATTAGTTATAACTGATAAAGATGGAAACCCAGTTAAGTCGAAAAGCTCATCAAAGAGCTCCTCATACGATCTAAGTGTTGGAATTGTTCTTAATATTGAAAAGGGTAAGGAAGTTAAAGCGGGAGATGTTATTGCTAGAATACCTAGAGCATCTTCAAAAACAAAAGATATTACAGGTGGACTACCAAGAGTTGCTGATATTTTTGAATCAAGAAAGCCAAAAAATCCTGCGGTACTAGCTGAAATTTCTGGAATAATTGAATTTGGAAAAGATATCAAAAGTAAGAGAAGAATTATTATTAATCCAGAAGACGGCGAGCCAATTGAATATTTAATCCCTAAAGGAACTTATATTTACTTTAATGAAGGAGATAAGGTCAACAAGGGTGACATGATAGTTGATGGAACTCCATCACCTAATGATATTCTTAATATTTTAGGTATCGAGGCTCTTGCTGAATATATGGTTAAAGAAGTTCAAAAAGTATATAGACTTCAAGGAGTGCTTATTGACGATAAGCACATCGAGTGTATTACAAAACAAATGCTTCAAAAGGCTGAAGTTATTGAAGCTGGTGATAGTGATTATCTTGTTGGTGATGTTCATGATAGATCTTCAATTTTAGAAAAAAACTTAGCTCTCAAATCAGAAGGTAAACAGGAAGTTAAATATAAAATGATGATTTTAGGTATTACTAAAGCCAGCCTACAAACGAATTCGTTTATCTCCGCTGCTTCATTTCAAGAAACAACAAGAGTTTTAACAGAAGCTGCTATAAATGGAAAAGTTGATAAGCTAACTGGATTAAAAGAAAACGTTATTGTCGGTAAGCTAATACCCGCTGGTACTGGAAACGTAATTAGAGCACTAAGAAAAGAAGCAAAAATACGCGATAATTCTTTATTAAAACAAATAGAAAATACTAAATAAGATGTTGACTATTCTAATTACTATAAATATATTCTGCGAACTATGCCGACCATAAATCAACTCGTTCGCAAATCTAGAGAGAAAGTCTCTAATAGAAATAAGGTCCCTGCTTTAAAAGCGTGCCCTCAAAAAAGAGGTGTTTGCCTTAGGGTTTATACAACCACTCCAAAAAAACCTAACTCCGCATTAAGAAAAGTTGCGAGAGTTAAATTAACTAATGGACAGGAAGTCACTGCTTATATTCCTGGAGAAGGACACAATCTTCAAGAACACTCTGTTGTCCTAATCAGAGGTGGAAGAGTTAAAGACTTACCTGGTGTCCGATATCATATTATCCGAGGTACACTTGATACTCAAGGTCTAGAAAAACGTCGACAAAGAAGATCTAAATACGGAGCCAAAAAGCCTAAAAGCTAAATTGTAAAATCATGTCCAGAAGAAGAGCTGCTGAAAAAAGACAAATATTACCTGATCCTATATATAATAGCATCGTTTTAAACAAATTTATTAATGAAGTAATGGTCGGAGGAAAAAAAACTGTTGCCCAAAAAATAGTTTATGGAGCATTAGATATAATTAAAACTTCAAGTCAAAGTGAAGACCCATTAGATTACTTTCAAAAATCAATTAATAACGTTAAACCCTCTGTAGAAGTTAAATCCAGAAGAGTGGGTGGAGCGACATATCAAGTTCCAATGGAAGTGAGAAGCACTAGGTCACAGGCTCTAGCTTTTAAATGGATATTAACAAATTCAAAAAAAAGAAATGAAAAAACTCAAAGAGAAAGACTGGCCAATGAATTAATTGACGCTTTTGAAAACAAAGGCAACTCAGTTAAGAAAAAAGATGAAGTTCATAAAATGGCTGAAGCCAACAGAGCCTTTGCTCATTACAGGTGGTAAGATTTAAATGGATTTAAGCAATTATAGAAATATAGGGATCATGGCACATATTGATGCTGGAAAAACCACAACTACTGAAAGAATTTTATACTATACTGGAAAGTCTCATAAAATTGGTGAGGTGCATGATGGCGCTGCAACTATGGACTGGATGGAACAAGAACAAGAGAGGGGCATAACAATTACCTCTGCGGCTACCACATGTTTTTGGAATGATCATAGAATTAATATTATTGATACCCCAGGTCACGTTGATTTTACTATTGAAGTAGAGAGATCTCTTCGAGTGCTTGACGGTGCTGTTGCTTG
>JAQWPC010000047.1:0-3894 GCA_029245555.1 Alphaproteobacteria bacterium | reverse complement strand
TCTTAAACTTCGATATCTTTTTTTCATTTAACGCCTTAAAAGGATTAATACCAGTAGATAATGCAATTTGCATAATATTAAAATCTTCAAAAAGCAAAATTCCAAATTTATTTCTATTTTCTTCGACTAAATTATAACCTTCTAGTTCTGCAGTACTTTTTTTAACAATATTTGAATTAATAACAAAATTAAGATTTCCAAAACGCTGCCCTAGACCGATAACTTTTTTTTTATCATGAGATAGTGTCCATTTTGATAAATATTTAAAATCTTTTAAAAAATAGGAACTGTGATTGTGATATTTTTTATAGTCTAGCGCTTTAATAACTTTTTTTTTCCAAAGAAAGTCTCTAATAAAAGCATTATTGATATTAATAATGTCACATTTTACTTCTTTCTTATTTATCTGATTTGCTATTTGAAAATCAGAAATGAAATTACTTGAATTTATTTTGTGGGGGAAGTCTTTTAAAAATTTTTTTTGATTATAGCCCTCCCAACAAAAAATATTCATTTTAAATACTAAAAATTAAACCAACCAAGTACATAAGCTGCTACACCAACTAGTCCAATAGTAACAAGAAGCATTATAACAAAAATCTTATCCAATTTATCATATTGAGCAATTTGACTATTGTTTAAATTTTCATTTTCATCGTAAATTTTATTTCTTTTGACATAAACAAAAATTGTAATTGTTAAAGATATACAAAAGAGAATGAACGCCCACATAAACTACCCCCTGCCCTAATTATTTTTTCTTTTTATAAAATATTAAACCAATAACGATAATAGAAATACCTAAAAACATTAAAAGCTCACCTGCATTCCAAAACCAAATAAGAAACTCCATTAGTCTTGTTTATCAGCATCAAAAACATCATCAATAGGTACTTGTAATCCATTAACCAATTGATTTGTTTTTGCAGCTAAAGCCACAATACTTAAAAATTCAGAATGTTCTTTCATAGTCATTCCTAATTTTTTGGCTGTAGCCGTATGAGAGTGTGTGCAGTAGCTACAGTTATTCGTAATGGAAACTGCCATATAAATCATTTCCTTAGTCTTTTTATCAATGACAGTATCTTTAACCATCAAATTTTTAACATCTTCCCAGACTCTTTTAAGCAGCAAGGGGTCAAAGGCAAGATATCTCCAAAAATTTCCAATATAGTTCGTATTGCGTGAATCGCGAATATCTTGATAAATGCTTTTAACCTTTGAGTTACTTTCATCAAGGGTTTGTTTGATTGTACTCATATGTAAACCTCTCGTAATATAATTGCTAAATTGAGATTTAATCATAATATCCCATAAGTTTTGTTCAATTTTATTCATAAAAATTTTAATCTTTTATTCTTTGGTTTTTTAATAGCCTTCTCATCTGGATTTGGTCAAACTTTTTTTATCTCACTTTTTAGTAACGATTTTAGAACTACTTTTAATCTCAGTAATACAGAATTTGGCAGTATTTACTCAATAGCCACTGTGTTAAGTGCTATAACAATAATTTGGGCTGGAAAGTTAATCGATACTGTAAATTTAAAGAAATATACACTGACTATTGTCTTTGGAATGGCAATTGCATGCTTAATGGCAAGTTTAGCATTTAATATATTTTTTCTTTTTTTAACTATTTATTTTTTGAGACTATTCGGACAAGGTCTTATGGGACATACATCTAGGACAACTATCGCTCGCTATTTTAATACAAATCGAGGAAAGGCCCTGGCTATTTCAGGTTTTGGTTTTTACATAGGAGAAATGATCTATCCAATTATTATCGTTTTTTTGATTTTGACAATTGGTTGGAGGTTAACATGGTTTAGCTCATCAATATTTGTTTTCGTCATACTTGGTTTGAGTTTTTATTTTTTATTAAAAAATAATAATTTTAAAATTGAAAAAAATCTAGATAACAATACTGAGTTTCAACAAGTATCGTGGAGAAGAAGAGATGTATTAAAAGATACTAAATTTTATATTTACTTACCCCTGTCTCTTTTAATGTCTTTTACGGTTACAGGATTTCTTTTTCACCAAGTTTTTATAGCTGATATAAAATCTTGGACGATGATGAATTTAGCACAAAGTTTTATTTTTTTTGCTGTAAGTGGATTAGTAGGGTCAATTTTTTCGGGTTTATTAGTTGATAAATTTACTGGAAGAAAGTTAATTCCTTTCCATCTCATTCCAATGGCACTAATATTAGTATCACTACTATTCTCTAATCATGTTTATATTTTATACCTCTATATGGCAGGTCTGGGATTTTCTAATGGTTTTACTGAAAATATATCAAACTCGCTATGGGCAGAGATGTATGGTGTGAATAACCTAGGATCTATTAAGGCATTATTAACTTTTTTTGGAGTGCTTGCATCAGCCTCATCTCCATTTTTATATGGCATATTATTAGATCAAACCAATTCTATTAATATATTGGTATATCTAAGTCTCACTCTTATTCTGATATTTTCTATGATGGCCTATGTAGGAAAGAAATTTTAAATAACATAACCTTTTTTGAAAGCCTCTATGGCAATTAAAGCACATCCTTTTGCATCAGAAAGTGCATCGTGATGATTGAGGGGTATGCGTAAATGTTTACAGACTGTGTTCAATTTATTATTTTCAAAATCCCAATATTTTCTGGCTAAAATAACCGTATCCTTGAACACTTGGGGAGGAAGATCAATATTATAATAATTACAAGTCGAATGGAGAACTGATCTATCAAAGGGTGCGTTATGGGCGAAAAAATAATCCACGCTTAATAGTTCTATCTCTACATGCTTCCAAACTTTATCAAATGTTTTTTCTTTTTTTAACATGTCCCATGTTAATCCGTGAATTTCAGTAAATTGAATTTCAGGCTTAGGTGGTTTAATTAAATATGATTGTTTTTTAATAATTTTAGATTGATTAAATATTACATAGCCTATGGAACAAGCAGAATTTCTTTCACTAGAGGAGGTTTCAAAATCTATAGCAGCAAAAAGTTGCATTAAAATAACTGATTTATAATTTCAGCATATTTTTTTTCAACCTCATGGCGTCTAACCTTCATGGTAGGTGTCATTAAATTATTTTCAATTGAAAAAGGCTCATTAATAATTTGAAATTTTTTAATTTTTTCTGGTTGAGTTAAATTACTATTTATTTCATTTATATAATTTTGAATATCATCATTTAACGCCTTACTCTCAGTACTTAAAATAATTAAAGCAGCTATATAATTTTTTTGTTCTCCAAAGACACATGCTTGTTCAATATCTGATGAAAGAGTCAATAAATTTTCAATCTTAGAAGGCGCGATATTATCCCCTCCAAGTGAGACTATAATATCTTTTTTACGATCTGTTATTTTTAGATACCCCTCATTGTCAAATTCACCAATATCACCTGTATGCAACCAACCATCTTTTATGGTCTCATTAGTAGCCTCTATATTGTTCCAATAGCCAATCATTAGGTTTTCACCTCTCACTAAAATTTCACCATCATTGGCTAATTTGACTTCTACGCCTGGAAAAATCGGACCTACAGTTTCAACTTTAATTTTTTGTAAGGGGTTACAACTAACGACAGGGGATGTTTCTGTCAGTCCATAGCCTTGTAACGTTTTTAATCCTAAGGCATTGAGGGCTTCACCTACCCTACTGTCAAGTGGACCTCCACCAGAGACAAATGCCTCTAACCTTCCACCGAAATTGTTTTTAACTTTTGATCTAACTAATTTATCAAGCAAAATATTTAATATTTTTTCATATAGGCTTAGTTTTTGACCATGTAATTTTTTTGTGCCTAATAAAATGGTTTTATTGAATAAACTTTGTTTAAAATTTGACTGATTCTTTAAACCTATCTGCATTTTTGCAAAAAGATTATTAT
>JAQWPC010000046.1:0-2400 GCA_029245555.1 Alphaproteobacteria bacterium | reverse complement strand
GTTAAATTCAAAATCAATAATAGGTTTATCTAAAACTCTACAGGAAAGTAGAGAGTAGATATTAAAGCTTGGCTTACAGGCAGCATTTAAAGAGTCAAGGGATGCTTGAAAAGTTATATTGTCATACGGATCTTTGGTGGCTGATAGAAAAGACCAGTATGCCCCAGCATTTCTGAGCCATTTATTGCTAGTAATTTTTGATAAAATCAAAAATTGCCTAGATGCTTTTTGAAATTCTCCTTTTCTATAGTAGGACAAGCCTTTTATCCATAGACCTTCAGAGTAGGGGTCATTAATAAAAGATTCATTTTTTAAAACATTAATTGCCTTATCGTCTAGATTAGCTAAGTAGTATCCATTGGCAATTTTTGATAACAAAAAGGATAATTCTTTATCGTTAAAATTTTTTTTATGATGTTCTAAGTATTCTAAAGCCCCTGTAGGCCAACCTCTCCCAACTCTTGATCTAACAGTATTATAAATACTTATTTTTTTTGAAAAGTTTTTATTTGTAAAAATCTTTTTAAGAGAACTTACTGTTTTTTCCTTAGATTGTATTTCAAGAAATATTTCATCAATTTCAGGATATCTATTTTTTAAAGGTTCTTGTGATCCAGAAGGCATCCTTTTTATAGCTAGTTTATAAATCCTTTTAGATTCATATTGATCATTATACTTGCTTAGCCATATTCTTAATTCACTAAAGCTTGAACGATGTTTGGTAGGATGAAGTAATTTAAGAGCCTCAACATGACCCATTAATATATTATCATCTAATTTTACAATATTTTTATCAGCTTCTTTAAAATTACCATTTCTATAATCATGAAAAATTGATTTATATAATTTTATATCTTTTGCGCTAAGGGCAAGTGCACTTTTCGAAAAAAAAATTAATAAAAATATAAAAAAATATCTCATTTTAGCCACCTAATTGTCTTTTAATTTCTTTTAAGTCCTCCCAAGCATCTTTTTTTAAGTCAGGATTATTAATCAAAATCTCTGGTTCATATAAAACTCTACATTTTTTTGGTGTTACGTCATTTGGTGTATTAAAGTCAAACCACTTTCCTCTTAAAGACATAGAAGATAAATCAGTGGCTAATAACATTTTAATACAGAAATTTGACATGATGATAAGATATTTGGGGTTAACTAATTCAATCAATTTATAGTTAAACAGTTGTATCTGGTTTAAGAAATCTTCATTATCTGAGAGGTGCTCAAGACCTCTTGGAATGTATGAGGATAGGCTTATTTTTTCTCTATTTAAATCAATTGATGAAAGCATTTTATCAAAAAGATCTCCCATTGGGCCATCTAGAATTTTAGTATCTTGAATTGCACATTTACCATAAAAAAATAAAATGTTAGATGAAGTTGCGCCTTCTACGATTAAATTTTTAAGAGAAAATTTTTCCCGGAGTTGATTTGTTAGGATATCTAATGAGCTAATGTCATTTATACTAAGTTTTTTGACTTTCTCTTTTTGGGGGATTGGGACATCTTCAGCATTATGAAAGTCAGATGATTTAAATTCATCTAAATTCAGCAATTCCAAAAGAATATTTTTTTGATACTGTTTATTATTCATGGCAATAATGATTAATTATGTAGCGAATTTTATATGTTTTTTCTTTCTAATTGTACATGCTAATGCAGCTAATTTAGAGGCTAATTCTGACAATCAAATCTTAAGCTCTATTTATTCAGATTTCAATAACGACTATGAAACGTGGAAATTATTGCCTAGTTACGAAGAATTTAAAGACAAAGAAATAAATTTTTTAAATCAGCATATAGTTAATCAAAATAGTCAAAAAGTTCAAAAATTTAATTTAGATATCTTTATAGCAGATTTATTTCATTCCTTGGGTCAAATTAAGTCTAACAACTGTAAAAGTCTAAAAATGAATAATGAGAATTATGTATTTGAGGAGGCACTAACGATGACCGTAAGTTTTTGGAATAGCTATTGTCAAAACAATATAAATTTTGAATTTCTAGAAAAAATTGATAATAGATTTAATAATTTGAAGGTTTTAAATAAATTATATTTTTATTATTTGACTGGAGACATCGTAAATATTCAAAATACATACGAGATTATTAAAGATGATAAAGAGCTAATCTCACAGTTTAATTTTAAGCAATTACATTTAATCAATCATATTTTTAATACAAATGATTTAAATCTGACTAAAGATAAACTTATTAGATTAGAAGATTCAATGAGTAAATTAACTTTTGAGTTAGACAGTGAATATCAAATTGAAAGCTACTTTGATATTATTAATATTCAAATTCAACAGACTAGTGCTTATTATTTTTATGCTAAGGATTATAAAGAATCTTTAGCCCTACTTTCTTACTTACAACAAAACGATATAAAAAACAAAG
>JAQWPC010000040.1:0-2283 GCA_029245555.1 Alphaproteobacteria bacterium | reverse complement strand
GGAGAGTGTTCTTTAATACGATAAAAATTATCAAGATAATTTAAATAAATAAATTTTTGTTGGTTAAAAGCTATTATTCTGAAATTAGGGCAATTCAGAAGGTTTTGATTAAATTGAAAAAAATTTTCTTTTAAAGAACATTTCAATAAAAAGAGATTATGATCTAGGTTTGACTCATATAGTTCTCTAGATAATTGATCAATATCTAATTCAAAGGAAATCTGATCTTTACTGAAGTTTATATTATAAATATTTTTTTCTACAAATATTGAAATATCATTTAATGATGCTGAATTAGTAATGTGCTCAATTAAATCATTATAATTTCTTAAATAATCTGTTTTTTGAATAGATATTTGCTCATAAGCTGATAGATTTTTTACACAAAATAAAAAAATTAACGCAATTAATATAAATCTCATTGAGCAAACTATACAAAAAATCTGGTGTTGATGTAATAAAAACCGATAATTTAATTTCTCAAGCTTTAAAGTTCATTAAGACTACTCACAATTCTAATGTTTTAGGTAATAAGCTAGGATTTAGTGCTGAATATAAAATTAATAAAGAAGTCACTCTGTGTTCAGCTACTGATGGGGTTGGAACTAAAGCCATTCTTGCTGCAGAACTAAACGAATATAAGGGTATAGGTCAAGATCTATTGGGTATGTGCTCTAATGATTTACTATGTAACAAAGCTAAACCTTTATTTTTTTTGGATTATTTTGCATGCAACTCTGTTAATCCTAAACAATATACTGAAATTTTAAAAAGCCTAACGAGGGCCTGTAAAAAAATAAATTGTGCATTAATTGGCGGTGAAACAGCTGAAATGCCATCATTATATCAAGGAAACCATTTTGATATGGCAGGATTTCTTGTGGGAATTAAATACAAACAAAAAATTGAAAGCATTAAATCTGGCGACTTAATAATAGGGATTAAATCAAATGGATTTCACTCAAATGGCTATTCACTAATTAGAAAAATAATCAGCGATAATAAAATTAAAGTTAAGTCAGCTAAATTTAATAAAAAACGATTATCAGATATCTTAATGCGACCAACAAGGCTTTACCATCAGCTGGTTAGCAGCAATGATTTAAAAAAAATTAAATCACTTGCTCATATTACCGGAGGTGGGCTTATAGCTAATTTTAAAAGAAGTATTCCAAAAAAAATAAATTTTAGTCTAGATATAGGTAAGCTACCTGAAGAATATAAATTTATTGAAGATAATATAAAAATTTCAAAGAAAGAAATACTAGAAGTGTTTAATAGTGGAATTGGAATGGTTATCGTTATTGATAAGAGAAATTATAATTATTTTATTAAAAAAACTCACTTTAAATTGATTGGTGAAATTGAATAAAAAAAAAGTTTCATTCCTAATATCTGGAAAGGGCTCAAACCTATTTAAAATTTTAGTTAATAATTTTAAGAATAAAAATTTCTATACAATTTCAATAATTAGTAATAGTAAAATCTCAGCTGAAATTAAAAATTTTATTAAAGATCAAAATCTTAAAATTAATATTTTTGAAAAAATCACTAATCTTAAATCTATTTACATTAAAAATAGTGATGTTGTTTTTTCTGTTGGTTATATGAAAGTGATCAATAGCGAATTAAGCAATAAACATAATATTATAAATCTTCATCCCTCCTTACTGCCAAAATACAAAGGATTAATGACCCAAAAAAGGATGCTAATTAATAATGAAAAAGAATTTGGATTTACTATTCATAAAGTTTCCGCAGAATTAGATGCTGGTGATATTATTAGTCAAAAAAGAAAAAAAATAACTAATTTTGATGAACAAGAAATCTTAAGAGTCCACAAAGAACTTGAGCATGAATTCGTCTTTAAAGAGCTTGTAAATTATTTAAACTAATTCTGAACCAGAAAAGAAGAAACTAATTTCAATTTTTGCATTTTCACTAGAGTCACTACCATGAACAGAATTAGCCTCAATTGACTCAGCGTATAGCTTTCTTATTGTACCTTCTTCAGCTTCTTCTGGGTTTGTAGCGCCCATAATTTTTCTATAGTTTGAGATAGCTTCATCTCCCTCTAATACTTGAACCTGCACAGGTCCTGAAGTCATATAGTTTACAAGGCTATTGAAAAATGGTCTTTCTTTATGAACTGAATAAAATATTTCAGCTTGTTGTTTAGTTAGATACATCTTTTTTGAAGCAATAACATTTAGTCCAGCTACTTCAATAATTTGATTAATGTGACCAATAAGATTTCTTTTAACAGCATCTGGTTTGATAATT
>JAQWPC010000038.1:0-3372 GCA_029245555.1 Alphaproteobacteria bacterium | reverse complement strand
CTTTGAATGAGAATTATGGGTCTCTTGATCGTATTAGAGATGCCGCAAATGCCCTACCTTTTTCAAAGGCCTCATTGCAGCCCGCTAATCCTTTTCTAAATTCAGTGACAACTCGTTTTGTTTTAAGTGTTGAGGAGGGGGTGCAAAATGTAAATTGTTTTATTAGTGATTTTGAGGGATCTATTGGGAAAACTCTAACCTCATTAGAAAGCAAATTATTAATTGAGTTAGATCGCATGCCTGTCAAAGGTCGACTTCGATTTAACTGTACAAAAGTAGATAATGGCGTTTATTGGTATGGGTACCAATATTTAATTAATTAGTACTCAAATCTATCAAATTCTCTCAATTTATTGGACTCTATTATAAGCTCTAATTTTTCAACATAAGCATCACCTATTTCAGCATAAGCCGCTAAAAATTTGACTTTTGCACTGATGGGGTCTGTATATTGAACTCGTTCAGCAATTCGACGAACAACACGAAAACTATAATAAGCGGGATGTGTATTGATATTGTGCATATAGGCTTGAACGCTCTTTTGTAAACTATCAAATTTTAAAACTGCATGATTTTTATCTTCATCTCGCGCTTCAGGTATAATCCCTCTTTGCTCATTAGTCGTCCATTGACCATAAAGGGCATTGCCTTCTAATGCAAAACGAGATTGCCCCCAGCCACTTTCAATAATTGCTTGACCCAAAGCGAGTGAAATTGGAATAATATTAATTCTTTGTTTAAGTTTTTTAAAGAGAGTTAAATTTATCTTGCTGTAATCAAGTTTATATTTTTTAGAGAGACGAATTACTTCGTTTTGTTCATTTGTATTTAGTTCTGTGCGCTTAAATTTTTTCTCAATATTGATGATCATTTTACGATCTTCTAAAATCAAAGCGTTAGATTCATAAATAATAGGGAGTGTGACCAAATAAAATAATTTTTTTTTTGTGGCAACATCAACTAACTCATTAAAATCTGAGGGAAGTTGTGTAAGAGTTGGAAGACGGTTTAATTCTTCAATTGTTATTGTTTCAGGTAAAAAATTACTTTTCTTAAAGTAAATATGTAAATCTTTCCAGCTTTCAAATCCTTGTGCGTAGACTATAGGGCTTAAGAAGAACCCTAATAAAAAAATAAAAAGTTTATGCTTCAACTGGGCGAACTTCTCGAATTTCAGGAATATAATGCTTTAACATATTTTCAATCCCCATTTTCAAAGTTGCCGTTGAACTGGGACAGCCTTGACAAGCACCTTGCATCTGAAGAAAAACTATTCCCTCATTGTATTTGTCAAATATAATATCCCCGCCATCCATTGCTACTGCTGGTCGAACTTTTGTATCTAAAAGTTCCTTAATTTTTTTTACGACATCACTATCATTTTCATCATAAGTATGCTCAGTTCGAGCTGCCTGTTCAGATATAACAGGTTTATTCATTGTGAAATGTTCAATAATGCAACCCAATATTGCTGGCTTCATTAATGTCCAATCACTTGCTTCTGCTTTGGTAATTGTAATAAAGTCTGAACCAAAAAATACACTCTCTACACCTTTTATAAGGAAGAGATTGGTAGCCAGCGGAGAATTGTTAGCAGATTCCTCATTTTGAAAGAAGATAGTCCCTTCTTTCATCACTTCTTGCCCTGGTAAGAACTTTAAAGTGGCTGGATTTGGTGTTGGTTCAGTTTGTACAAACATTATTTATTATAATATGTCTTTTAATTACGAAAATTCAAGACATGTAGTTTTTTATTTAAATCCAACGATTTTATAAACATCCTCAATGATTGGATTTGCTATGTTAGCTGCTTTTTGAGTCCCATCTTTTAATATTAAGTCTAGCTCATCTTTGTTGTTAAGAAGGTTTTTAATTTCGTCTCTAATGGGGCCAATTATTTGAACTAAGTTTTCTGCCAAGTCTTTTTTTAACATAGAATATTCTTTCCCTGAGTAATTTTGAAGTGTTTGGTCAACGCTTTGATTTAAGCAGGCAGATAGAATATTAATCAAATTCATACATTCAGGCTTACTTTGCAAATCTTTTGATGAGTCAGGAATTAACTCAGAGTCTGATTTAGCTTTTTTAATTTTTGAGGAGATAGAATCGTTTTCATCAGTTAACAAAATTCTTGAAAAATCTGAGGGGTCAGATTTGGACATCTTTTTAGTTCCATCTCTAAGGCTCATAACTCGAGTAGCATTGCCATAAATTAAGGGCTCAGGTTGAGGAAAATATTCTACACCAAAATCATTATTAAATTTTTGAGCTATGTCTCTTGATAGTTCTAGGTGTTGTTTTTGATCATCTCCTACAGGTACATGAGTTGCTAGGTATGCAAGAATATCTGCTGCCATCAGGTTAGGATATACCATTAAACCTACGCTGACATTTTCTCTATTTTTTCCTGCCTTGTCTTTAAATTGTGTCATACGGTTTAACCACCCAATACGACTAACACAATTAAAAACCCATGCTAACTGTGAATGGGCAGGGACACTAGATTGCTGGAAAATAATTTGACTTTTATAGTCAACACCAGCCGCTATAAAGGAAGCCAAGACTTCTAAAATACTTGACCGAAGTTCACTAGGGTTTTGATCAACAGTGATGGCATGCTGGTCTACTACACAATAAATACAATTGTAATTTTCTTGAAGCTCAACAAAATTTTTAATAGCACCTAAATAATTACCTAAGTGAAGTGTCCCAGTGGGTTGAACTCCAGAAAAAACTCTTTTCTCAAATTTAGTCATAACAAATAATTGATATCAGATTAATAGCTTTATTTCGAGCAAGTTCACTTAGCATTTCTCTCCCAGTAAAAAAGGGCCTCCTCTTGATTGGGTATCTGAGATTCTTCATAGTGGCAAGTTTTACCCTCACCTAAGCTATTAAATAAGTCTATGGCTTTTTGATGAGCCTGAGAAAATACGTATTCCAACATATAGTCCCTATTCTCCCACGCAGTAATGGTATGATAATAGCCATTATTTTGAAATAAATGTCCATGCAGATTGCCTTTACTAGATAGTGCTTTTTTCATTAAGGGGGCAGAAAGAGATAAAAAGTGAATTTTTTTGAGGAGATTAAACGGCTTCAGCCCAGTTATTGCTATGATCATCAGAGAACTTTAATTAATTGTTCTTCTAAAGATTTAATTAAATCAGCATCTTTAATTTTATTATTTTTAACATCTGTAATTTGAAAAATATCAAAAATTTTTTCTCCGTATGTTGATATTTTTGCTGATTGAACGCTTACATGATTTTTATGAAAAATGTTCAAGATGTCCATCAGTAAGCCCTTTCGATCTCCAGATAGAATTTGATAAGTAGTTACATTTTTGCTCATCTTATTATCAATCGTAAT
>JAQWPC010000018.1:0-10238 GCA_029245555.1 Alphaproteobacteria bacterium | reverse complement strand
TATAATAATTGTTTTCAAAATGGTATTTTACCTATTGTTATTACTCCAGAGCAGTTAGATCAGTTAATGACAGCAGCATCAAATCAAACGGAATTTCATATCAACCTACCTGAGCAAACTATTAAAGCAGGTAATCACTCTTTCAATTTTGAAATTGAAGAATTTAGAAAAGAGAGGCTCCTTCAGGGTCTCGACGACATTGGCATTACTCTTGGTTACCAAGACAAGATTAGTGCTTATGAAGATGAAAAACAAGATCAAAAACCTTGGTTGTTTAAGGGTGAATAAATGAGTTCTAAAATTTTAGTTTTACCAGGCGATGGCATTGGTGTAGAGGTTGCTAATCAAGCAATAAGAGTAATTGAAAAATTAAATGATCATGGACTTGATGCTATCTATGAAAAAGATTTGGTTGGTGGAGCTTCTTATGACGTTAACGGAGACCCCTTAACACCTGCTGTTTTAGAAAAAGCAAAAAATTCTGACGCAATATTATTAGGTGCAGTTGGTGGGTCAAAGTGGGATGATGTTGAAAGATCAAAAAGACCTGAGGCTGGTTTATTAGGGTTAAGAAAAGAGTTAGAATTATTTGCTAATTTAAGGCCAGCGCTTGTTTTTGAAGCTCTTGTTTCTGCCTCAACTTTAAAAAAAGAAGTAGTTAATAATTTAGATATTATGATTGTTAGAGAATTGACTGGTGGTGTTTATTTTGGTCAACCACGAGGCATTGAAGAAACGGCTAATGGAAAAAAAGCTGTTGATACCCAAGTCTATCATGATTATGAAATTGATCGTATTGCTCGAGTTGCCTTTGACTTAGCAAGAAAACGTAACAACAAGGTCACCTCAGTTGAAAAAGCGAATGTAATGGAAACTGGTGTTTTATGGAGAAGTGTGGTGAAAGATACGCACTCAGATTTTTCTGATGTTCAGTTAGAAAATATGCTTGCAGATAATTGTGCAATGCAATTAGTAAGAAATCCAAAACAGTTTGATGTTATTGTAACGGATAATTTATTTGGAGATTTATTAAGTGATTGCGCTGCAATGTTGACAGGCTCTTTAGGGATGTTGCCTTCTGCTTCACTTGGAGCTGAAAATAATGGCAAAAGACACGGTCTTTTTGAGCCAGTTCATGGTAGTGCGCCAGATATAGCTGGACAAGATAAGGCTAACCCAATCGCTACTATTCTTAGTTTATCTATGATGTTAAAATATAATCTCAACAAGCCTGAATTATCTGACAAAGTTGAAAATGCTGTTCAGCAGGTTCTTTCAGATGGTTTTAGAACAGGTGATATTTATACTGATGAAAATCAAACATTGGTGTCTTGCTCTAAAATGGGCGATCTAATTATCGAAAGAATTTAATTGGCTGCCTCAAAAAAACCTAAAATTGCTATTGTTGGAGCCACAGGTAATGTTGGAAGAGAAGTTCTAGATATAATTGATGAAAGAGAAGTTCAGTATTCAGATTTAGTAGCTTTGGCCTCTTCTCGCTCAAAGGGTAGTTCGATTGATTTTGGTGAAAACAAATCTGTACTTGTGGGAGATTTGGCTGAATATGACTTTTCAGACACTGATATAGCTATCTTTTCTCCAGGAGCAAAAATCTCTAGTGAGTTTGCCCCTAAGGCCGCAAAACAAGGCTGCATAGTTATCGATAATACTTCTCATTTTCGAACCGATCCAGATGTTCCATTGGTAATTGCAGAGGTGAACCCTGAAGCCTTAAAAAATTTTAGAAATAAAAATATTATTTCTAATCCTAATTGCTCGACGATGGGAATGTTAGTAGCAATCAAGCCTCTTCATGATCAATTTCAGGTGAAAAGAATTGTTGTTTCAACTTACCAGTCAGTTTCGGGGGGCGGAAAAGAGGCTGCCGATGAACTCTTTAATCAAACAAAAGCAATCTATGCAAATGAAGCTATTGTCAAAGAAAAATTCACTAAGCAAATCGCTTTCAATGTAATTCCTCATATTGATGTTTTCTTAGATGATGGTCAAACAAAAGAGGAATGGAAAATGTATAACGAGACCAAAAAAATACTAGATCCTCAGATTGAATTAACAGCCACATGTGTGAGAGTACCTGTTTTTGTTTCCCATTCTTTGGCAGTTAATGTCGAATTTGAAAAATCCTATGATGAAGATCAGATAAGAGAAATATTTAAAACCTCCCCAGGCTTAAAGATGATTGATTATCGTGCCGATGAGGGATACGTCACTCCTGTTGAATCTGCTGGTTTGGATCCAGTTTATGTGAGCAGGATTAGAAGAGATCCAACAATTAAAAATGGCTTAAACTTTTGGTGTGTTTCTGATAATTTGCGCAAAGGCGCTGCTTTAAATACTGTTCAGATAGCAGAAATTTTAATCAAAGATTACTTAAGCTCTTAGCCTTAAAAATTATTTTATTTTTAGGTCCTCTACTATTTGTTAGTAAGAACGAGTAAATTTCTTTAGTAACATTTTCTAATACTTTTTTTAGTGGCTCTTTTTGAATTATATGGTGTGCAAAAAGAGCAGTTGATAAATCTCCCGCCCCATGAAATCGAGTTTTGAAATTAATATAGGGTGTAGTGATGCCCCACACTTGATTTCCTTTACATAAAATATTAAGTATTTTTTTTTCATAAGGGACGCTTCTAACAAATACAGTTGTTTTGTTTTTCTTAGAAAATTTTTTTAAATCTTTTAATAAAATATTTAAAGAATAGCTATCAGTGCTTTTATCATTGAGATATGACCATTCAAAAAAGTTTGCAGAAATATAAGAAACTTGAGAAATTATAGTCTTAAAAAAATTAGCAACTTCTTCATTAATGTACAGTCCAACTCCCACATCTCCCATAACAGGATCTAATAATATTTTTTTTTGTTTATGGATTATTTTTTTTACAGCTTTAGCAGACAATAAGTTTGGAGTATAGCCGATTATCGTAAAATCATTTGATCGCAAAGAATAAGTTTTTTTTAAATGATTATATATCAACCAAGGATTTAAACTTTTTGAGTTTAATTGTATCGAATTTTTATGAGCTTTGTGTGAAGTTAGTACAATGGTTGGAATTTCATAAAAATTATATTGTTTTGAGCTTAACATATACCGAGCAGCTCGGTTTCCAACAAGATCATTTAAAACGGTAGATTGTATGCTAATTATATTGGTCATTTTGAAAAGATTAGTATTTTTGGTCAAAGGTTGTCAATATAGTTACAATAATATAAAAAATACGCATAAAGAATTATTAAAAGGAAAAAATTATGACTTTTGAATTACCAAGTTTACCCTATGCAAGCGATGCTTTAGCACCTTATATGTCTTCTGAAACACTTGATTTTCATCATGGCAAGCATCACCAAACATATGTAACCAATCTTAATAACTTAGTAAAAGATAGTGATATGCAAGATGCCTCTCTAGAGGATATTGTTATTAAATCCAGCAAAGATGCATCTATGGCGGGTATTTTTAATAATGCAGGTCAACACTGGAATCACATACTTTTTTGGCAATGTATGAAACCCAATGGTGGTGGAGCAATACCATCTGAACTGGAAAACAGAATTAACTCTGATTTTGGCAGTGTGGATCAGTTTAAAGAAGCATTTGTTCAAGCAGGAACCACACAATTTGGATCAGGTTGGGCATGGCTTGCTATAGATAATGGCAAATTAGTTGTGACGAAATCAGCAAATGCGTCAAATCCTTTAGTAGAGGGAATGAAGCCTATTTTAGGCTGTGATGTTTGGGAACACTCTTATTATATTGATTATAGAAATAAAAGACCTGATTATCTAAAAGCATTTTTAGATAACTTGGTTAACTGGGAGTTTGTTTCTTCTCAGTTAGATTAAATATCTATAATAATCTACGATAAAAAATAAGTTTTAATGAGGAGGGGTCTCCCCCTCCTCAGTTTAATTAAGCAGTTAAAAGATTTTCTGTATTTATTTCTATTTTTCTTGGCTTTTGATGTTCAGGTATTTCTCTTTCCAGGTCAATACTCAACAATCCATTTTTTAAATCAGCTTTTACAACCTTGACTGTATCTGCTAATTCAAATTTTCGCTCAAAGTTTCTATTGGCAATACCTCGATACAGAAATTCTGTTTTATCATTTTCTTTATCAGATTCCATATCTCCTTTGACCGTTAGCAAGTTACCTTCTTGAGAGATGTTTATTTGTTCTTGATCAAATCCAGCAATAGCCATTGTTATTTGATAAATATTCTTATCGTGCTTCACGATATTATAGGGTGGGTACGATGACCCTTTGTTGTTTGTAGAAAATACGGAGTCAAAGAGTCTATCAAACTCATCAAATCCAACTGAAGATCTCCAAAGAGGAGATAAGTCAAATGTAGTCATAATTAACCTCCTTAAGCGTTAATTGTAAGTTGCAGAAACACTCTGCGTTTTTTAAGAAAGTCCCAAATGGCAACTTTCACTATTATTAATTTGGGAATTGAAATTATTATTTCAAGTCTTACGAATTTGATATTTATTCACACATCGAGATAGTATAATTTTTCTTAATGTACTCAATTATTGCATCTAAGCCTGGGAACACTAGCGTTTTAGAGAAAAAAGATTTTCAAATTCCAACTTTAAAACCGAACGAGGTATTGATTAAAAATCATGCAATTGGTGTTAATTTTATTGATATATATTTTCGTGAGGGACTGTATCCGTGGCCTCAAGAAAAAAATCTCGTACTTGGCTCTGAGGCAGCTGGAGAAATTGAGGCAGTAGGATCAGAAGTAAAACAATTTCAAGTAGGAGACCGAGTTGCTTACGCTCAGCCAAATAATGCTTATGCTACTCACCGCATAATTAATGAAAGTCTGATTGTTTCTATTCCTGAAAACGTATCTTTTGATCAAGCCGCTGCTGCTATCCTCAAAGGATTAACAGTTAAGTATTTGGTAACAGACAGTTTTAAATTACAAGCTCATCATAAAGTTCTTTTTCATGCTGCGGCTGGAGGTGTGGGTTTAATTGCAGGTCAGTGGATTAGTGAAATTGGTTGTCAGCTCATTGGAACGGCAGGCTCAGATGAAAAATGTTCCAAGGCTAGAGTCTACGGCTACAATGAAATGATTAACTATACAAATCAAAATTTTTTACAAGAAGTACAGGGACTTACTCAAAGAGAAGGAGTGGATGTTGTATATGATAGCGTCGGTAAAGATACAATGTCTGATTCTTTTAAGTGTCTTAAAAAACATGGTACCGTTGTCTCCTTTGGACAGTCATCCGGTATGTATAAAAATTTACAAATGACTGACTTAATGAGCGGTTCTCTTCATCTAACTCGACCTACTCTTTTTCATTTTTATGCTAATAGAGAGTGGTTAGTTGATGCAAGCGCTTTACTTTTCGAAATGATAGCGCAACAAAAAATAAAGTTAAATGAGATTACGGAATACGCCTTAGAGGAAGTTGGGCAAGCCCACTTAGATATTGAAAACCGTAAAACTACCGGGTCAGTTATATTAAAGACTTAACATCAGCAAATACTGTCTTTAAAGTCTTTTCTAATGTTTCAAAAATAATATCCATTTCATCATCAGAGGTAATAAATGGTGGACATAAAACAATTGAGGGTCCTAACGGTCTACATATTAAGCCATTTTCAATACACTGATTGGCAACTCTCTCACCAATAGAAATAGACCCATCAAAAGATTGTTTTGTTTGTTTATTTTGAACCATCTCTAACGCACCCATTAGACCAACTCCGCGAGCCTCACCTATAAATTCAAGCTCTTCAAATTTTTTCAATCCACCCATAAATATAGGCTCTAATCGTTGAACATTTTCAATCATTTTTTCATTAATGATGATATCAATTGCCTCTAAAGCTAACGCACAACCTACTGGATGACCGCCAGCTGTAAAACCATGAAAAAACTCTTCTGCTTCATACGATGCATTCATCATTTGTTCTGTCAATCTCTCACCCAGAATGACAGCACCTAGTGGAAAGAAACCTGAGGTAATACATTTTGAGGCAATTATGATATCTGGTTGAATGTTATATGTTTGCGATCCCCATAAATTTCCTGTTCGTCCAAATCCACAGATTACTTCATCAGCAATAAAGGGAATATCGTATTTTTGTAGAATTTTTTGAACAATAGTAAAATAGCCCTGAGAGGGAGGTATTACGCCCCCTGCTCCCATTACAGGCTCTGCAAAAAAACCAGCAATAGTATCTGGTCCTTCCTTTTGAATAATATTTTCTAGATCTTCACCCATTCTTTTTGTGAATTCTTCTTCGCTTTCTCCTGTATGCGCATTTTTCCAAAAATGTGGACAAGCAGCATGTATAAATCCATCGAGGGGTAAACCAAATTCATTATTGTAAGGTTTCCCAGTCATAGATGCTGAAACTGCAGTTACACCATGGTAAGAGTTGATGCGAGTTATTATTTTTCTTCGGTGTGGCTTCCCTTTTCTTTTATTTATAAACCATAAAAGTTTTACAGTAGTGTCATTAGCTTCAGATCCAGAATTTGTAAAAAAAACTTTGCCTCGTGAAAAAGGAGATATCTCAATTAATTTGTTAGCTAATTCAACAGCAGGTTCTGAAATTCTTCCAAAAAAAGAATGGTAACCAGAAAATTTTTCATATTGTTTTTTTGCAACCTCAATCATTCGCGGATGATCAAAACCTACAACAGAATTCCAAAGACCCGAATTTGCATCTAAATATTTTTTTCCATTTTGATCATAAACATAAATTCCTTTAGCTTGATTTAAAACTATCGGCCCTAGGTCATCTAAGTTTTTTAAGTCTGTAAAGCCATGTAAAACGCTATCTGTATTAATCATCTACAACCTCATATAATCTTTCTATGTATGGCATTTCTCTAAATGGAATCTCAACTAATTTAGTATCAGCAAGAAAATACCCTAGAAAAAAAAACATTATCATAAAAACTAATTTAATCATTTAAGAACAAGAATATTATAGAAATAAAAAAAGGGTTAGAACTAATTGTCCTAACCCTTTTTAGAAAGAAGTGGCCCACTAAGAAAAAAGCCGCTTCTATAAGGCTGTAAAAATAGAGATATTATCCCTTTAAATCATTATAATTAGCTAAAAATATATCTTCAAGAAAATTGAAATAACCACTATATATAGAAATCTTCGAGCCAATATGCTACTAAATTTAGAAAATCAATATCATGTTCCTATTTAGATTCCCTGAAAAAATTTCAAACTTTTTTTATATTGTGTATGGCTTTTTACTATTGGCATCGCTGGTATTTTTAATACCTCTTTTTATGACATCGGATTTAGTAGGATCAGTAAGTATAATCCATAACACCCAATGGAATTTTTTTGATATCTTAAATTTTCATTTTTTCTTTTTAATTATACTTAAATCGCTATTGAGTTACTTTTCTATCGCCAATTATGAAGTCTTAAAAATTTTAAATTTAATCTATTTATTTTTTTTGATATTCACCTCATATCAAATTATTAAATTAAAGTTTTATGATTTAGAAGTTTGGGGCCCTTTAAGTATTATTATATTTAGTGGCGTCATTATTTATTGTTCATTAACCATACAAGATCATCTTGCTAGAGGGCTTATTACATTAATTATTTTTTATTTTTATTTAAAAATATTTGAAGAAGAAAAAATAATTAATAATATCCTGTTTACATTTTTTAGTATCCTAGCTTTATTAATGGGAAGTTTTTTCTTTCTAATAATAATATCTTTATTTAGCATCTTTAAGTTAATCAACTTAAATCTTCAAAAAGAAAAAAGACTTAGTTTAATTTCTAATCTTTCATTTATATTTATATTTGCTGTTGTTTTATTAGTTATAAATCAAATAAATCAGCAGGATATTAATATCCAATTAAATATTTCCATTGATGGTGTCTTATCTAGATTACTAGAAAGTACGATACTTCTTTTACCCTTAATTGGTATTTTTATTGTTTCTATAATTTTTAATATTACTAAAAGAATTAATTGGAATACAGATCTGTTATCCTTTTTATTTATTATTTCTGGTTCTTTAGTGTTTTTTATTTTCTATCCAAACACTAATTACGCTCCTTTGGTTTTTTTACTGCCTTTTCTTTCAATCTATATATATAGAACCCTTGAATTTGTTGAAATTAAGTACTTAAAAATTATTTACCTATCATTATTTTTTATACCTTTTTTTATAATTTATTTAGACACAACCCTTTATTCTGAAATGAGTAATATCCCTATTATAAATTTTATTTTTTATTTACTGATTGTATTTCTATCTTTAATCAATCCTTTTTTTATTTTTGAGAAACAAAAAATTGTTAGTGCCCATAAAGTCATTATCTTCTCAATCATGTCTATTATGACAGTATCTAGTGTATTTTTTTATCATCAATATCATCATCAATTACTACATAGGACAGTACCACTCGCATTGTTAGACGATTTTCAATGTGATATTGAAACTACAAAGATTTCAAGCAAGGATAATTTACATGCCATCTCCTCACATTTTTATGAAAATATGTATTCTGATATTAACGAACTATGCCATGTTGAGTTAAGTTTTACATCATTAACGGACTTGCCAATTAATGATATAAATTCTGTTAATAAAACCATATTGAGCATAAATCAAAAATTATTTCTAAATTTAAATATAAAAAAATTATGAATATTCTTAATTCACTTAGTCCTGAAGAAAAAAGAAATAGTTTATATTTAATTCTTGGTATAGTGGTTTTTGTCTTTTTTGATTATTCAATTGCTCATTTCTTTCATAATATTAATTATCAAACTAAATCATTATTTGAAACTCTCACTCACTTCGGTGATTCATTATATTTTTTTGTCCCCACTATTTTAGTTTGGTGTTTTGTAAAAATTTTTAATAACAAAAATCCTACTATTAAAACATTTGGTGATATAAGTATCTTTATTTTCTTAACAATTTTATTGAGCGGGGTAACTGCTCAAACTTTTAAGCATATCATTGGAAGGCCAAGGCCAATTTTATATAATAGTTTTGAAAAAACATCTTTGGAGATTTTTAGCTTTGACTCTAAATGGCATTCCTTCCCATCTGGCCACACAACAACAATTTTTGCATTTATTTTTTGTCTTATTTTTCTATTTCCAAAAATAAAGAATATTTTAATTATTATAGCAGTCATTATAGCCTCTACCCGTGTAATAGTTGGGGCACATTTTATTAGTGATATTTTTGGTGGAGTTTTAGTCGCTTATCTGTCTTCAATTTTTCTTAGAAATAAATTTATACAACAAGAAAAATTATTTATTAATAAAGATAATTACTTTCAGTCTAATGATGAGGTAAATAAAATTTTTAAAAATATTAATAAATTTTACCAGAGTTTATTTTCTATCTATTTAGATTTTAATTTCTATTTTAAAATATTAACAATTACATTGTTGCTTTCGATTATTTTTTTTCTATTCCCTAATCTTGACATCACTGTGAGTGGTTTATTTTTTGGGCAAAATGGAAGCTTTATTGCAACAGAACAAGACTGGTTCATTTATTTGATTAGGAAAATGATAATGCCCTTATTGGCTTTATTGGTTTTTTTCATCCCTCTAGCCTCGATGGCAAAACAATATTTTTTTAAGGAAAAAATACTGAATATTCCTACTCGTGATTGGATGTACGTTTTTACCTGCTTAATTATAGGCACAGGTGTTGTGGTTAACTCTATATTTAAAAATCTTTGGGGAAGGGCCAGACCTAACGATACTCTCGAATTTAATGGAGAAGAGCCTTTTACTATCCCTTGGCTTAATGTTGATTATTGTGACACAAATTGTAGTTTTGTTTCTGGTGATGTTTCTTTCTTCACACTTTCTCTAGCTATTTTAATTATTTTCAATAAACAGTCCTGGAATACTTATGCATATATAAGTATTGGCTTAATTTCTTTACTTCGAATAATGGAAGGCGATCATTTTTTTAGCGATACCATAATGAGTTTTATTATAACGTATGTCATAATAAAAATTCTATATAAGATATTTCAAAATTTTCCTGAAGATTTAAATCTGAATTCAATTAAGCCAATTAATATTTCCAAAATAAAATGGCGGTCCCGCAAGGATTCGAACCCTGACTAAATGATCCGAAGTCATTTGTGCTATCCGTTACACCACGGAACCGAATGTCCAATTATCAACAAATCTATCATCTTTCTATCTTAAATAAATAACTT
>JAQWPC010000169.1:0-28748 GCA_029245555.1 Alphaproteobacteria bacterium | reverse complement strand
CCTGAAACTTCTGATCAGCCGGCTGAAAATAACGTAAATTATGCCAATTTAGAGGAAAAGAAAAAAACGGGTTTTTTCAGTATGTTATCTAACCTTATGTCTTCCAGTGAAAAGGAAAAAAAAAATGAGGCTGATGTATCTATTACACCTGAAAAGAAGCAAAAAGTAAAAAAACAAAAGACAGATCCAAATCTTTTCTTATTCAATGATGTAGTCGACAATAACTCAAGTATCAATGAAGATAATAGCCTAGAGGAAATATCAACAATTTCTGATGATGGCCAAGATAGCGCTCTTGATGAAGATATAGATACACCTTCCTATTTAAGGAAAGGTACAGGTCATTAATCAAATAAAATACAAAGTTTTACAATTATAAAGTAATACTTTTGCCTAATTCCAATAATAATTAGAATTATGAAGAGTTTTACACTTTCAGACTCAGTTACTTTTAGTGGCATTGGTCTTCATTCTGGATTGTATTCAAATATTATTATAAATCCAGCATCTCCAAATTCTGGAATATCTTTTAAGAGAATTGATAAAAATGAAGTAATCCCTGCCAGGTGGGATCATGTAATTTCTACTAAATTTTCCACTAATATTGGTAAAAACGATACCGAAGTTAAAACAGTTGAGCACCTTTTGAGTGCCTTAGCTGGTTTACATATTAATAATTGTGAAATTCTAATTGATAATTGTGAAGTGCCAATTCTTGATGGTAGTTCAAAAATATTTGTTGATAGTATCTTGAAGGTTGGTTTAAAAGAACAACCCCTTAGTCAAAATGTATTAGAAATCAAACGACCTGTAAAATTTGAGTGTAACTATGGATTTGCTGAGCTTATTCCTAACAATTCAAGTCAAGAGGGATTAAATATAGATTTAGAGTCATCATTTGAAGGGAAGTACAAAGACCAAAGTATTGAAGTAAATAATTTAAATGGAAATTATGTTGACTCTATAGCACAAGCCAGAACTTTTGGATTTTTCCATGAAATTGAATATATGAAATCTCAAAATTTGATAAAAGGGGGCTCATTAGAAAATGCTATTGTTATTAAAGACCAGAAGCCTCTAAACAAAGAAGGACTAAGGTTTGAAAATGAATTAATGCGTCATAAAGTTTTAGATGTAGTCGGTGATTTATATTTATCTGGCTACCCAATTATTGGAACTTATAGAGGTTTTAAAACAGGGCATTTCATCACCAATAATCTCTTAAATGAATTATTTAAATCAGAAGATAACTATTCAATTCATCAAATAAACTAAACCATATTTTTTGGGTTAGTAAGTTTATCAAATTCTGACTCACTTAAGTCCGTTAACTCCAAACAAGATTCTTTTAGGGATATATCTTTATTGTAGGCATTTAAAGCCACTTTAGATGCTAAATCATAGCCAATAATTTTCGTCAAAGGTGTTACTAACATTAATGAGTTATTTAATAATTCATTAATTCTTTTTTTATTTGCCTTAATTCCTATGAGGCAATTTTTATTGAATGAATTGATACCTTCGCTAATTAATCTTATAGCATCTAAAGTATTATGAATAATAATTGGATTATAGACATTTAGTTGGAAATGACCTTGGGTACATGCAAAAGTAATCGAATTTTTAAGACCAAGTACATGTGCACAAACCATAGAAAGAGCTTCACATTGTGTTGGATTAATTTTACCTGGCATAATAGATGATCCGGGTTCATTAGCTGGTAAAATTAGCTCTGCAATGCCACTACGGGGTCCAGAAGCAAGAACTCTAATGTCATTGGCCATTTTAAAAACAGAGCTTGTTAGAATTTCAATACCTGCCATTACTTCAATGAAAACATCATGAGAAGCTAGTGCTTCATACTTATTATTAGCACTTTTAAAATGTAATTTTGTAAATCTATTTAAATGTTTTATGAATTTTTTATCAAATGTTTTTGGAGCGTTCACTCCTGATCCCACTGCTGTACCACCCTGCGCTAAATAATATAATTTATTAATACTTTTCTTAATGTTTTCCTCTGCATAAGAAATTTGATCATGAAATGCTCTAAACTCACTAGATAATTTTATTGGAGTTGCATCTTGTGTGTGAGTTCTTCCAATCTTTATTATTCCACTGAACTCTCGAATTTTCTTTTGTAGAGATTTTTTAATATAAGT
This sequence comes from Alphaproteobacteria bacterium, assembly GCA_029245555.1. Taxonomy (GTDB): domain Bacteria; phylum Pseudomonadota; class Alphaproteobacteria; order HIMB59; family HIMB59; genus HIMB59. The sequence continues at coordinate 26,586 of JAQWPC010000169.1, read as the reverse complement.
AATTGAAGGCAATAGTTCTCTATGTATGGCAAGTACTGTTGCAATACGCATTGCTGTTGGAATAGTATCATTAGATGATTGAGATTTATTGATATCATCATTAGGGTGAAGTGGACTGTTTGATGGTAGTTTTTTACCAAGAAGTAAATTACTTTTATTAGCAATTACTTCATTGAGGTTCATATTAATTTGGGTACCAGATCCAGTTTGCCAAATTACTAATGGAAAATGATCATTTAATTTCTGATTGATGATAAGATCACACACTTTTGCAATCATAGAAGTATGTTTTTTAGATAGTAATTTGAATTCTTGGTTTGCGAATGCACATGATTTTTTTTGTAAAGCTAAAGCCTCAATAAAAATTTGTTGAAAATGAAATTTTCCAACTCCAATATCGAAGTTTTTAATAGATCTTTGTGTTTGAGCTCCCCATAACTTAGAATTTTCTACTTTAACAGTTCCTAAACTATCTTTTTCAATTCGAAATTTGACCATATTTAATAAATACTATATATCACACACAATGAAAAATATTTTATTAATTCGTCACGGACAGAGTGAATGGAATAAATTAAATCTCTTCACTGGATTCAAAAATGTTGAATTATCAGAACAAGGCATAGAGGAGGCTAATAAAGCAGGACAAAACTTTAAAAAACTTAATTTAAAATTTGACCTAGTATTTACTAGTGAATTAAAAAGAGCCCAAGATACTGCAAAAATTATACTTGAAAATCTTGATCAGTTAGATGATTTAAATTCTAAAAGTAAGATCATAGAAAGTTTTAATTTAAATGAAAGAGACTATGGTGATCTTACAGGCCTTGATAAAAAAGAAACTGCTGAAAAATTTGGTGACGAACAAGTACATAAATGGCGAAGAGGCTATTCCGATCAACCACCTAATGGAGAAAGTTTGGAAGATGTAGTAAATCGAGTCAAAACTTACTTTGATAGTGACATTTTACCCTCAATTAATAATTCAGAGAACAACAATATACTTATCGCTGCTCATGGTAATTCCCTGAGGGCCCTGTTAATTGTTATGAAGATTTATTCATCGAATGATATTAACTCTGTAGAACTATCTACAGGTATACCGATTCATATCCATTTCGAAGACAATTTATTTTCTATAAAAAGCTAGTTGATAGATACAGCACTTATTCTAGCTCTTACTTCTTATTACATAGTTATGTTTGTAACGCCCGGTCCAAATAATACTATGCTTACTATTTCTGGAATAAAATTTGGTTTTAAAAAAACAATTCCACATATTTTTGGTATTTCTATAGGTCATGCTCTCCAAATTTCTATTGTCTGTCTAGGATTTGGATTTGTATTTCAAAATTATCCTTTAGTTCAAATATATTTAAAATGGGTTTGTCTAGTCTATCTGTTTTACTTAGCTTGGAAAATGATAGGGTCAATAAAAAACCATGAAGTAAATGCTGGGAAGCCCCTAAAATTTATTGAGGCATCTATGTTTCAGTGGGTAAATCCTAAAGCTTGGACAATTGCAATTACTGTGTCGACTGCCTTCTATCCAAGTGAAGAGAATTATATCTTTGCTTTTTTATTTTTGGCTTTCTTTGCTTCTTTGATTAATCTCCCTTGTATTAGTTTATGGGCTTTATTTGGCGCATCTTTAAGAAAATTTATAGATAACGACAAAATTAAAAAAACAATTGAATATTTTTTTGCATTACTGCTTGTCCTTACTGGTATTTACCTAGCTATCAATTAAATGGTTAAGTAAATTAAGGTATCGATAATTTAAATAACCTTTTTTTGAAATAAAATACTCCTCTATAGAGTCATGATTTAATGATTGTACAATTTTAGGAAGTATTTTGATTAAATGATTACTGAAATATTTTGATGTTTCATAGGGCAGGGCACTTGGGAGGTTGTCTACAGCCATAATTGTAGTGTTCTGATTAATGTAATAGGGAGAGGTTAATTTGGTTGATTTTATAGTTGTAGGAATAGAACCATTAATATCACAGCTTATGTCACCAATTATTTTAAAAAAGTCTCCATTTATATCTTTAATATTAAATAATTTTGGAAATTTTTTATCCCAAAAGTGACATGATAATAAAATATCATATTTCCCAATATACGTATTAAAAATAGACTCATAGACACCTTTTCCTTTTAATAAGTCGCTCAAATTATATTTTTTATCAAGGCGTTTATAGAGTTTATTAGGGGGTAAGACTTTGTAAAAAGATTTTGAAATTCCGATTTTATTTAAAAAAAATTGCACACCTTGAGAGACTTGACCATCTCCAGTAATTAGTATTTTTAAATTGTTAAATTGAGATTTCTTAATTTGTGAAATTAAATCATTCATTGTAGATCTTTGATGTAGTTTATTTTTAATATTTAATATTTTTGAAAGTGTTAAATAACAGCCTATGATCCCCGCATGCCATCCAAATCCTATTTCTCTTCTATTCTCTTTTGTTTTAAAAAGTTCGTAGTCAATAAGAGAACAATCATTTTTCAATATCTTCTTTAGAAGAGGTAGGTTTTGTTTTTGACCTTTAATTGTATGAGAGAACATTAAATAATTTTGATTTTTTTTAACTTTTTGAATTGAGATTTCTTTAACTGATAAGAAAAGATCTATTTTTTGAGAATTGTATTTTTTACATCCAGAGGCATAATATTCTTTATCCGAAAATACTCTTCTTACAGAAGGTTCAATATAGAATTTCCATTTCCGATATTTCTTTTTTAATTTAATAATATCTTTTGGAACGATCGGAGCTCTTCTTTCATCTTTTCTTTTTTCTTCCAAAATACAAATATTCATATTTCTTTTACTGTAACTCCTAATTTTTTTAAGTTTTCAAGAATATATGAAACATTTTTCTTATCATGAAATATCCTTTTTATCCCTGATATTTCTTTTGTATTAAATAAGCATTCTACTGTTAAAGCCAATGTTAATGAAACACACTGTGACATTGCAGATTGGATTATATTTCTTGATTCATCGATGTAGAGAGTTTTGTTATAAATCGTCTTATCATTTAAACCATTCGCACTTAAATTTACATAAAGCAATACTCTATCCTTTTCATTTTTATCGTATTGATTAAGCTTCCATAATTCTTTACTTAAATTCTCTAAATCTTCATTATTTGTTATTTTTGAAAAAATATCTCCCCATGCTTTACTCCATCCATCTAGTCTAATTGTACCTCTTACAAAATTCTCTATGTTATTAATGTATTCAGACATTTTATATTCTTCAATGTAGGGAATAGAGTCTCTATTAGGGTATATTTCAAATTTTTCATCTTGAAACTCTATGCTCTCAACTTTTTTAAATGGGAAAGAGACTTCAATTTTATCAAAATTTTTAATGTATTTAGCGGGTGACCTAAGTGCTTTTAAAACGCCTAAAGGAGTCCAGCTAAATTTATATTTAAATTTATTTGGTTTTAATGGGAAGCCTCCACACATACTTGTAAAACTCAAACTTGATAAATCATCTTTTTTAATATTCTGTTTAAAGTCATCAACTAATTTTGATGCTAAAATATGATCTATTCCAGGATCTAATCCTGCTTCACATATAAAAATTTTTTTATTTTCAATAAAATCTTTTTCTAAAGTTATGTATTTAGAATCATAGTAGCTAGAATTTAAAAAATGACATTTATAGTTCATGGCAATTTCAGCTAATTCTAAATGCATATCTGCTGGTAGCATTGATATAATTAAATCATTAGCATTTAGCACTAATTTTAATTTATCTAAATCTAATTTATTGATAATTACGTTTTGTTTTAACAGTTTTGAAGCTTTTTCAGTAGATCGATTCCAAACTTCTAAATTATATCCTTGTTTTACTAAGTATAATATACCTGGTGGAGATGATAGACCCACTCCTATCCAATGGATTTTTTTTACATTCATTATTTAAAAGATTAGAATATAAATAATATTTTTTATATAGATAAATTAAGATGAGACTAGTACCAGAATGGAATGATCATAGTAAATGCTTAATTGCATGGCCATGTAATCATGATTTATATGGAAACCAAATACATGAAGCTAGAATTGAAATAGCAAATCTAGCTAATCAAATCTCTGAAGAAGAAGAGGTCTTTATATATTGCAATGATATAGACTACAAAAGTTGTATTAAAATAGTCTCTAATAAAAATATTTCTATATTAAAAACAAATTTAGATGACTCGTGGATGAGAGATATTGCTCCAATTTTTTTTAGAAATGGGAATGATCTCAATGCTGTAAGCTTTAATTTCAATGGCTATGGTAAATATCCCAATTTTAAAAATGATAATCAAATTTCAAAATTTATATGCAATCAGTTTAATATAGAATTTATTGAAGCAGATCTAACTTTAGAGGGTGGTGCTATAACTTATGATGACCACGGCAATTTATTTACTACAGAGAGTGTATTGCTCAATTCTAATAGAAAAAATGCTTCCAAAAACGATATTAACCAGACATTAATAGATTTATTTGATTTAAAAAATATCGTTTGGTTACCAGGGGGGCTAGAAGAAGATGATACAGATGGGCATATAGATAATATATTTGCTCCTATAGGTGATAACAAATATCTCATAGCTTGCTCTGACTTAGATGATCGAAGAAATTATTCTATTTTACACAAAAACAAAGAAATTTTAGAGCAGTTTTTTTCACTAAAAAATATTAATGCTGAAATAATACAGATCCCCTTACCCTCAGAAATTATAGTTGAAAATAAGAGACTGGTTGCCTCTTATATCAATTTTTATTTTTCCAAAAATTCTATTTTTCTTCCTAAATTTAATGTCAAAGAGGATGAGTTGGTTTATGATATTTTTAAATCATTATATAAAGATAAAAATATTAAGATGATAGAAACAAAAAATATTAATTATGGGGGTGGAAATATTCATTGTGTTACAATGAATGTCCCAAAGATATGAAAATTAAAATTGGCACATCTCAGTTTTCTTGCATTAAAGACAATGTAAAAGAAAACATAAATAAATCTTTAGATTTAGCATCTAAGGCTGCATCTCAAAAAGTAAATGTATTTTTACTCCAAGAGTTATTTCAAACTCAGTATTTTTGCTCAACTCAAAATTCGAAATTTTTTGATTTAGCAATAACATTTCCTAATAGTGAAATTTTTGAAGTTTTTTCTAATTTTTGTAAACATCATAAAATTGTAATACCAATAAGTTTTTTTGAGAAATATGGTCAAAATTATTTTAATTCTCTAGTCTTAATAGACTCAAAAGGAGAATTAAGTGATATTTATCGTAAATCTCATATTCCAGATGGCCCTGGTTATAATGAGAAATTTTATTTTACCCCTGGTAACACAGGTTTTAAAGTTTTTGATACCGAATATGGAAAAATTGGTTGTGGCATTTGTTGGGACCAATGGTTTCCTGAGTGTGCAAGGTCAATGACATTGTTAGGAGCTGATATGATTTTATATCCAACTGCAATTGGTTCTGAGCCTCAAGATCCAAATTTAAATTCAAAAAAACATTGGGAAAATGTCATGATTGGACATTCTGCTGCAAATCAAATTCCAATTATTTCATCAAATCGAATTGGTGAGGAAATTGAGGATGATATTAAAATTAATTTTTATGGTGGATCTTTTATTACTGATCACTTAGGAAGTATTCAGGCTCAAATGGACTCAGTCACAGAAGGCGTCATATCTCATGAAATAAATGTTGATGAAATAAGAAAATTTCGCCAATCATGGGGCAATTTTAGGGATCGAAGACCAGATCTTTATAAAAAAATCTGTGATTTTTAAACTAAATTAGAATATCATATAAGTAGGAACTTATTTTAAGAGGAGAGGTCTATGAAAAAATTATTAATTACATTCTTGTCTCTTTTTTTGCCTTTTAGCTTAAGCGCAAAAGAAGAATTATTTATTTATAACTGGTCAGATTATATTGCTGAGGACACGATTGCTAATTTCGAAGCAGAAACTGGAATTGATGTTACCTACGATGTATTTGACTCAAACGAAGTCTTAGAAGCAAAATTATTAGCAGGCGGCAGTGGATATGATTTAGTTGTCCCTTCTGGCTCTTTTATGGAAAATCAAATTAAGGCTGGGGTTTTTCAAAAATTAGATAAAAGTAAACTATCTAATTTAGGTAATCTTGATCCAAGTGTTTTAGCTAAAACTGATGCTCACGATCCAGGTGGAGAATACTCAATCAACTACATGTATGGAACTACAGGTATTGGATACAATGTTGCTGCTGTAGAAGAGAGAGGTGGCGATGTTGAATCTTGGGATATAATTTTTAACCCTGATGAAATTTCTAAATACGCAGATTGTGGAGTAGCAATGCTCGATGCACCAAGTGAAATTGTTGAAATCGCATTAAACTATCTTGGTCACGAGCCTAATACTGAAAATACAAAAGCAAATGAAGAGGCACTTGAGCTCTTAAAACAAATTAGACCCTACATTAAATATTTTGATTCATCTCAATACATAGATGATTTAGCTAATGGAGAAATTTGTTTAGCAGTTGGATGGTCAGGAGATGTATTCATTGCAGCCTACGAGGAAATTGAAGAGGTATGGTATTCGATTCCAAATGAAGGAACTGTAATCTGGTTTGACATGATGGGCATCCCTGCAGATGCTAAAAACGTAGAAAATGCTCATAAATTTATTGACTATGTTTTAAGACCTGAAGTTGTGGCAGATATAACTAACTATGTTTGGTACTCAAATCCAAATTTAGTTGCCAATACAACTGAGGGATTAATTGATCCAGAGATTTTAGAAGATCCTGCTATTTATCCAACAGAAGAAACTTTAAAGATGTTATTTGCGGATACTGCTGACTCTCCTCAGAAATCTAGAATTTCATCTAGAGTTTTTAATAGCTTTAAAGCTGCTCAATAATTTAAACTTTTTAAAAAGCACAACTTATTTATTTAGTTGTGCTTTTTTTCTTACACTAAATTAATGTCTACAAAGTTCCTTGAAATTAAAAATATTTCTAAGAAGTTTGGCAATGTAATAGCTTTAGATAACGTAAGTTTAAGCATTTCTAAATCTGAGCTTTTTAGTTTATTAGGATCCTCAGGTTGTGGGAAATCAACACTTTTAAGAATAATCGCTGGTTTTGAAAAACCAGACTCAGGAAGTATTATTTTAGATGGTGAGGATATTACAAATTTACCTCCTCATCTTAGACCCCTAAATATGATGTTTCAAAACTATGCTCTTTTTCCTCATTTAAATATTTCTCAAAATATAGAATTTGGTCTTAAAGAAGAAAACCTCCCTAAAAATGAAATTTTAGAGAGAACAAGAGAGATATTAAACTTGCTTGAATTAACGGGTCTAGAAAAAAGAAAAATTTATGAAATTTCTGGAGGCCAACAACAACGAGTTGCATTGGCGCGATGTTTAGTAAAAAAGCCTAAACTATTATTATTAGATGAGCCATTAGCAGCCCTAGATAAGAAGTTAAGAATTCAAACTCAATTTGAATTAGTCAACTTGCAATACAAGTTGGGTATTACCTTCATAATTGTTACTCATGATCAAGAAGAGGCTATGTCTTTATCAGATAGAATGGCAATTATGAAAAACGGTAATATTCTTCAGATAGGCAATCCTGTAGAGATATATGAAAAACCTATTAACCAATATATTGCCAATTTTATTGGTACTGCAAATATATTTAGTATTGAAGGAATTTCTGATGATTTTTTTTTAAAAGAGATTGACTCTAAAATTAATTCTCTAAAAGGTACAAATATTTATAAACACTGTCTTATAAGGCCTGAAAAAATTACTATATCTAAATCTTTCCAAAATAAGGATACAGTAAAATGTTTAGGAATAGTCAAAGAGGTAGCTTACCTTGGAAGTTATACTAAATACTTAGTTGAAGTTAAAAATCATCAATTTTACGCTTTTATGCAAAATAGTGAAATTTCTGGAGATCTCAAAATTAAATGGGATGATAAAGTTGAATGCTCATGGAGAGATGATTCAATATATTTTTTTAATGAGTAACTTTTTTAAAAAACAAAATTTTTGGTTTGTTTTTACTCCTTATTTCTGGCTAGTTCTATTTTTCTTTATTCCTCTTGCACTAATTTTCAAAATTTCAATTTCAGTATCAGAGTGGGGTATGCCTCCATATCGTGATTTATTTGATTTTACAGATGGTAAATTCAATATTAATTCAACTCTAGGAAATTATATTTTTATTTTTTCTGATCCTTTTTACTTAAGATCTTATTTTAACTCATTATCATTAGCTTTTATATCTACTCTTATTTGTTTGATTATTGGCTATCCAATAGCATTTTATGTAGCAAAGTCTAAAGAGAGTGTGAGAAATATGTTATTAATTATTTTAATTATTCCTTTTTGGACTTCATTCTTATTAAGAGTATACGCCTGGAAAGTGATACTTCAGGGGTCAGGTATTATTAATTCTTTATTAATAAACTTTGGATTTATTGATGAGCCTTTATCTATGCTTCATAATCATTATGCAGTGATCTTAGGGGTTGTGTATACATATTTACCTTTCATGATTTTGCCATTATATGGGTATTTAGTAAAATTTGATTTAAATTTGATAGATGCCTCAAGTGACTTAGGGGCAAAACCTTATAAAACCTTTTTAAAAGTAATCTTACCTTTGTCTATACCGGGCATAGTAGCAGGAAGTATGCTTGTTTTTATTCCTGTAGTTGGAGAATTTGTAATTCCAGAGCTGGTAGGAGGAAGTGATAAGTTATATTTTGGAAAAATAATATGGGATGAGTTTTTTGTAAATCGAGATTGGCCAATAGCAAGTGCTTTGGCAATGTCTGGAATACTAATATTAGTTATCCCCATTATAGTTTTTCAATTAGTATTTGCTAAATTTAATTTCAAAGATGAATAAATATTTTTTTAAGATATTAAGTTTAACTATTGGACTTGGATTTCTTTACTTTCCTATACTCACACTTATTGCCTATTCATTTAATGATAATAAAAGAGTTATGGTTTGGAAGGGTTTCTCTTTTAAATGGTATGGTAAATTATTTCAAAACGAACAAATTATAGAAGCCTTTCTTATTAGTATTAAGATAGCTTCACTATCTGCCACATTTGCAACGATATTAGGTGTTATGATTGGTTATTCACTGACAAGAATATCTAATATACCAGCTAGACCCTTTTTCATATTTTTGAGTTCGTCTCCATTGGTAATGCCAGAAATTATCTTAGGTTTATCTTTGTTGCTTTTTTTTATTTCCTCTAATCATCTCATTGGTTTCCCCTCTACAAAAGGACAATTAACTATACTTATCTCTCATATTACCTTTTCAGTTGCTTTCGTAGCAATTATCATTCAATCACGATTGAGTAGCTATGATAAAAATATTGAAGAAGCCGCTCAAGATTTAGGAACATTGCCTAATAAAATTTTTTGGAAAATTACAGCACCTGTAATTTTACCTTCAATAATTTCTGGATGGCTTCTTGCGTTCACTCTTTCTCTAGATGATTTAGTAGTAGCCAGTTTTACATCTGGCCCAGGTGCTAATACTTTGCCAATCGTCGTATTTTCTAAGGTAAGACTTGGATTAAGCCCTGAAGTAAATGCTTTATCAGCAATTATTATGCTAGTGGTGATAATAGCTGCAGTAATCTATTATCTGATTAATCAATCAAACGTTAAGAAGTAAATATTCTCTTTCCCAAGCAGTTATTATTTTATTGTAAGCATTTACTTCTAAATCTTTTATAGAGCAAAATAGCTCAACAAAAGTTTCACCAAAAATTTCTTTTGCTTCCTTGGATCGTGAGAAGATATCTATTGATTGATAGATGCTTTCAGTTAAGGATACATTAACATTATAAGCTGCCTTTTTTGTTTCTTGTGTTGCCTTTATCTTTTTCTTAATTCCAAGATAGCCCGCAGTCAGGGTAGCAGCAATAGCTAGGTAGGGATTAACATCTGATCCACATAATCTATTTTCAATTCTTGCTTGAGATGCAGAATTAAAGTTAGGAACTCTAAAACCACAAGTCCTATTTTCAAATCCCCAATTTAGATTAAAAGGTGTACCTTCCTCCCAATAACCCCTTAGACGTTTAAAAGAGTTAACATTTGGAGCAAATAAAGGCAAGAATGACTTAGAGTACTTCTGCAGTCCACCAAGATAGCTGTCAAAATATTTAGTAGTTTTTAAATCTTTATTAACAAATACTGGCTTCCCCTTTTTTAAAATTGATTGATGAATATGCATCGAATTACCTGGAGAATTTTCAAGAGGTTTTGCCATAAATGTAGCATATAAATTATGTTTCAAAGCAGTTTGCCTTAGCGTTCTTTTAAAAAGAAATACTTGATCTGCTAACTCAAGAGGATTGCCATGTTTAAAATTGATTTCCATTTGAGCAGGGCCATCTTCATGGTTGATATTTTCTACTTCTAAATTTTGAGCTTCACAATAATCATATAAGTCTTCAAAGATGTGATCAAACTCGTTGATAGCATCGATACCATAAGATTGATTACCTTTTTCGATTCTTCCTGATTGTCCAGATGGCGTCTCAAGGGGATAGTCAGGATCATTATTTTTTTTCACCAGATAAAACTCAATTTCTGGAGCTACTACAGGCTCTAATCCAATGGCATTATATAAGTTTATGACCTTCTTTAAAATTCCTCTTGAATAGACTTCAATGTCATTACCATTGCTGTCAACTGCATCGCATATAATTTGTGCTGTGGGTTCATCATACCATGGGACAACCCTTAAAGTTTCAAAATCAGGCTTAAGAATAAAATCTCCATCGGTTGGATTTAGTAATTGATCATCAATTGAGTAAGTAACACTTCTTGAGACAGCAAGCTTAAATAAAGCTAAAGGAAGTCTTAATCCTCCAGACTCATAAGAACTTAAAAATTTTTTAGTTGGAAGTATTTTTCCTCTCGGAATTCCTGAATTATCGGGAATAAGACACTCGACCTCTGTAATTTTGTGTTTTTTAAACCAATCTATGTAACTATTCATTTATATCGCTAATCTTTAAAATTTGATAATTATGTACCTGATGGAATATTCAGATAACTATTATACAAGGACAAAAACATATAGCCCACACTTTAACAAATTAAGTGAATCCTTACAATGTGATGTTTGTATAATTGGAGGAGGCCTCTCAGGCATTTCAACTGCGTATTATCTTAGTAAAATCAACCCTAATTTAAAAGTTGTAGTATTAGAAAAGCATAAAATAGGATGGGGTGCATCCGGACGAAATGGTGGACAACTGCTTCATGGCTTTTCCGGTGAGGATTTTAAAAGCCAAAATCACACATTTGATGAACAAAAACAATTATGGAATTTTAGTATTGATGCGGTGAGAGAGGTCAAAAAAAATATTCAAGAGTTAAATATTCAGTGTGACTTAGTTGAGGGGTATTTATTAACTTCAGTTACTAAAAAACACGATGAAGAATTAAAAAAGTATATAGATCTATTACAAAATAAATATGGATATGAATCTGCTATGTATTTACCTAAGTCTGAAATGCACAATTATTTTCATAGTCCTTACTATAAATCAGCTATGTATGACAGTGAGTGTTCCCAAATTCATCCTTTAAATTATTGCTTAGGCTTAGCTCAAGAAATTTTAAAAAATAAAAATTGTAAAATTTATGAGGAAGCCTCTGTTGTGTCATATGAATCCAATAATGATGTCACAATTAAATTAGACAATAACTTAATTATTAGATCAAAAAAAATGATTATGTGTTGTAATGCATATATTGATAATTTAAATAAAAAACTTCGTCGAAAAATTATGCCAGTAAAAACTTATGTATCAGCTTTTAAAGATATACCAAAAAAAGAATTGAATAATTTTTTTAAAAAACAAATAACTGTTGGAGATATGCTTTTTGTATTAAATTATTTTCGATTAGATAAACATAATAATTTGGTATTTGGAGGTGGGGTAAGCTATTCAAATGTCGATCCTTTAAGTTTAGAAAAATCTCTTAAAAAAAGTATAAAAAAAATTCTACCAGGTTTAGAAAAATATGAAGCTTGGTGCACTTGGAGTGGCCATGTGGCAATAACTGTTAATCGATTCCCACATATTGGTTTTTTAGATAAAAATATTATTTTCACCCAAGGTTATTCTGGTCATGGGTTGGCTATTACTACAATGGTTGGTAAAATGATCGCTGAAGTTTTAGAGAGTGAAAATAATGACATTAAGTTATTTGAAAAATTCATTCACAGAGATTTTCCTGGTTTTGGTATAATTGATACGCCACTTCTAGTATTGGCTATGAGTTACTATAAATTAAAAGATATTATAAGCCTATAGTAATTTCCCCCTACCCATTATTGATTTTGTATCTAAATGTTTTTTCAATTTTTTTAAGAAACTATAATATTCTTTTGTTTTATATTTTTTAAGTAAGTCAGACTTTTGCGTTCCTATGCCATGTTCTGCCGCTATACTACCATTAAGTTCTATTACTAAATCAAAGATAAAATTAGATAGTTTTATTTTTTTCGTACTATCATTGTCCATAATTTTAAAATTACAATGTAAATTTCCATCACCCAAATGCCCAAAAAAATAGGGTGTGTAGAATGAATTTTGAATTATAAATTTATTAATTTTTTTAAAAAAAATTGGCCAATTCGACAAAGGAAGAGAAATATCATATTTGTGATTAAAATTTAATTGATTTTGTTTATAGACAATCTCCTTTCTTTTTTTCCAAATATCAGATTCTAATTTATTTCTCTCAATTTTATTAATCTTGAATTTGTATTTATTAGATAACTTAGTTAATTCTTTTGATAGATTTTCTTTATCGTTAGAGTTCACTTCTAAAATAAGATTATAGCTATCATTATTAAAAGTAATTGAGCTAGGTATAGGAAAAATAATTTCATAACTAGTTAAATTGTCATAATGCTTATTTCTAATCTTTTTATAAAGGTTAATAGCTTTTATTAAGCTACCTATTTGTATTAAGAAAGTAGTTTTGTATTTTTTTTTAGGTATTAACTTTAAGTTTGCTTTAGTAATAATCCCAAATATACCCTCAGAGCCTATAAATAATTTCCATAATTTAGGTCCAAAATTATCTTTTTTTAGTTTGCTTTCAAAATTTATAATCTCACCATTAGATAAGACAACCTCTAAGCCATTAATATGATCTTCAATATTACCATATCTTAATGTCTGCAAACCTCCTACATTAGTTGATATATTTCCCCCAATTGTACATTTATCATTTGGAGCAATGTTTACGGGGAATAGTAAGCCTTTATTGTTTGATTTTTTTTGTACCTCAATTAATTTAACTCCACTTTGAGCAGTACATATCATGTTATCGCAATCTATTTCTTCAATCTTATTCATAAATTTTAAATCGATAAAAATATTCTTATTATCTTTATAAGGATTTGTTCCCCCTACGCGATTAGTTTCACCACCTATAGCAATAACATTAATATTTTTTTTATTACAAAATTTAACTAACTTTGAGACTTCATGACTGTTTTTAGGGAATGCAGTAAGTTTATTATTATTTAATTTTACGTTTATTGGAAATTTCATTTTGATGCTCTTTTTAATCTATCATTAATTGCAATTCCAATTCCTACATTTGGTATAGGTCCAATACTGATAGAATCGTACTTTTCATTATTATCTGCCATAAAAATATAATGATATAAATTTTTTGCTGCTTCATCTAAATTCTTTTTTTTACTTAGGTTTTTAAATTGTTTTTTTTTATCTTTGCCAAAAGAAAGATAAGCACTATTTTTTTTTATTACTTTTTGATTGAGATAAATGCTTTTATTTGGGGAATAATGTTTTTTAGAGGTACCTGAGAAACTTTTATCTTTATCATTCGTAATCTTGATAAATGGTAATACTTTTTTTAAATCTGCTAAGCTAATCTTCCCTGGTCTAATCACTGTTAATCTATTTTTAAAAACATTTACTAATGTAGACTCTAGTCCAACTTTGCATTTTTTATCATCAACAATAATCAAATTTATATCTAAAAATTGGTCAAAAACCATTTTTGCATTTATTGGGCTAAGTTTTTTGAATTTATTTGCCGATGGCATAACTATAGGCCTGGCTAAAAGAGATATTACTTTTAAGGTAAGTAAATTTTTAGGAATTCTCACTGCGCAATATTTGTTTTTGGTTAAACTTATTGGAATTTGCTTAGATTTTCTTTTTAATATTAATGTTAAAGGACCAGGCCAAAATTTTTCAGCAAGCAATAAATTTTCACTCTCTAAGATAAAAAACTTTTTTACCATATCTATATTAGAACAATGAAATATCAGTTTTTTTGATAGAGGCCTTTTTTTTAACTTATAAATCTTTTTTGCTGCTGATAAGCTAGTTCCTAAGCCAGCAAGCCCATATACTGTTTCTGTTGGAAGAGAAACCAAGTCATTTTTTAAGAGTTTTGTTGTAACTATATTTAAGATGTCTTGACTAGAATTATTTTTTATTATTATGGGCATAATTTACATAATTAGATATATTTTTAGTGTAAAGATCAGTTCTTTTATTATTATTTTACTACTTTATGAAAATTTGCGCCATTGTTCTTTCAGCAGGAAGAAGTAAAAGATTTAAGTCTTCTCTTCCTAAATATTTACATTCTATCGCTGGCCAATCTATTTTGGATTATAATTTGGATGCGATAAAGAAAATAAAAAAAATAGATAAAACTCAAATAATATCAAATAAAGAAAATAAAAATTTCTTCATAGAAAAAGGAATAAGCCCATTTATTCAAGATCCTATAGACGGTACAGGTGGTGCTTTAAAACAAATATATGATGCGAAGAAATTATCTTCAGATTATTATTTGGTAATTTTATCTGACACGCCTATTTTTGACTATAAAATTCTAAACCAGTTTATTAATAAATCTATTTCATCAAAAACGGACCTAAGTGTTTTATCTCAAGAGATAGCTAATCCTCATGGATATGGCAGAGTCATCATGCAAGATAAAAAATTTTTATCTATCGTTGAAGAAAATGACTGCAATGTTAACCAAAAGAAAATAAAGTTAATTAATACTGGTATTTTTTTCTTATCTAAGAAGGCAATATCTAATATTAATCTAATTAAAAAAAATTCTAAAAAAAAAGAATTTTATATAACTGATTTGATAGAAATATCTCATCAAAAAAAATTAAAGGTTAACGCTTTTCAAAATCATGGATTGCCTATTCAGGGTGTTAACACAAAGCCTGAATTACAAGATCTTGAAGATTTTTATCAAATATATCTAAAAGAAAAACTCATAAAAAATGGAGTTAGAATTATTCAACCTGATACTGTGTACATTGAAAATAATGTCAAAATTTCTGATGGTGTAATTATAGAACCAAATGTTGTAATTAAAAAGAATGTTAACATCGGTAGAGAGACTTTAATCAAATCATTTTCATATATCGAAGACTGTAATATTGGTAATTATTGTCAAATAGGTCCATTCGCCAGAATTAGACCAGAATCAAAAATCTCTAATAAGGTTAAAATAGGAAATTTTGTTGAAATAAAAAAATCCTCTATTTCTGAAGGTGTTAAAATTAATCATTTATCTTACGTAGGCGATACACATGTAGGAAAAAATACTAATATAGGTGCTGGAACAATTACTTGTAATTACGATGGAAAAAATAAACTTACATGTAAGATAGGAAATAATTGTTTTATAGGATCTAACACTTCTATTGTAGCTCCAGTTAAAATAGGCAATAGTGCCTATGTAGCTGCTGGATCTGTAATTACTAAAAATATTCCCAATAATCAATTTTCAATTAGTCGATCAAAACAAAAAAATATTAAAAAGATATTCAAATAAAAATTATGTGTGGCATTGTAGGAATTCTAAACTCAAACTCTTTAAAAACAGAGGCTATAGATATCCTAAAAAAATTAGAATATCGTGGTTATGACTCTTCTGGCATATCATTATTTTCCAGCAGAAGAATCAAGACAATTAAAAGTGTTGGTAAAATTTCTGCTTTAGAAAAAAAAATTAAGTCAGTATCAGATAAGCATTTTGAAGGAGTAATCGGTCATACGAGATGGGCAACGCATGGAGCTGTTAGTAAAAATAATGCACATCCTTTTTATGATGATAATTTAACACTAGTATGCAATGGAATTATTGAAAATTATATAAAAATTCAAAAGCTTTATAAAGAAATACCAAATCATATTGAGAATGATGCTGAAGTAGCTTTTTATTTTTTAAGTTACTTGCTAAATAAATATAATAATCCAGATTTAGCTTTAAAGATCTTTAAGAAAACAATTAAAGGTAATTATGCTTTTGTTATATATATAAAAAAAAATAAATCATTTTATCTTTTGAAAAGTGGTAGTCCAATATCACTGTCTCAAAATAAAAAAATATTTTATGTTTGCTCAGATTCATCAATCTTATCTAATTATCATGATAAAATTTACCATTTAAAAGATGGTGATTTTTTAAAAATTAGCAATAATGAAGTTTTCAACTTAAAAAAAAATACACCAATTATTTTTGAAAAAAATATCAATTCTTCCAATTCTCATGATAAGGGATCTTTTCAACACTTCATGCTTAAAGAAATACACGAACAACCAAGAGTGCTCAAAGATACCCAGGCAAAATACGATAACGAATATTTTATTGATTTTGAGACAAAATTTACTGATTTACTCAATTCTCACAAAATCATACTAGTCGGATGTGGCACTGCATATCATGCCGCTATGATTGGCGAATATTATTTTAATAAATTAACATCTTGCGATGTCTCGTGTGAGCATGCTTCTGAATTAAGGTATAAAAACTTACCGAAAAAGAAATGCTTATTTATATTTATTTCTCAATCTGGAGAGACTATGGACACTCTTATGTCACTAAAATATATAAAGAAACATTCACATAAAGCTGTAGTTATTACTAATTCTCTCCAAAGTACTATGGTTAGAGAGGCAGATTTAACCATCCCCACATATGCTCAAAAGGAAGTTGGTGTGGCTTCTACCAAGGCTTTTACCTGTCAGATCTTAAGTTTGGCTAACCTAGCTTTACATATTGGTAAAATTGATATGAGTATTAATGCCAGTCAATATAATAAATACTATAAAAGTTTAAAATCACTTCCAAATAAGCTTCAGAAATTAATCAAAGACTTTACTCCAGTGGCTAAAAAAATTTCCAAAAAAATTGCTTTAGCTAATTCTTGTTATTTTATCGGAAGAAACATTGGATATCCTGTTGCATTAGAAGGATCGCTAAAATTAAAAGAAATTTCCTATCTACACAGTGAGGGTTTTGCTGGTGGTGAAATGAAGCATGGACCAATAGCGTTAATAGATAAGAATACAATAACTATCTGCCTTATTCCAAATAATGAACTTTATGAAAAGTCGCTATCAAATACTCAAGAAATTTCTGCAAGAAATGGAAAAATTATTATTTTATCAAGTTTAAAAATATCAAAAAAGAAGTCAGATACTTTAGAAATCCCCCAACTTCCTAGGGAAAACTTTATTGACACACCTTTTATATATACTGTTCCATTGCAGCTAATTTCATATTACTTTGCTCTTAGTGAAGGAACAGATATTGATCAACCCCGAAATCTTGCAAAATCTGTAACTGTTGAATAAATAATGAGCTCTAAAAACTATATTGTTGACAACTCAATTGTTGGAATGATTTTATTGTCTCTATCTAGATCTAAAATTAAATTTAAAAATCAAGATAAAGAAAAAACTGAGTTTTCATATTTCATTTCACCTTCTGACCTTATTGGAGAAGAATTAGAGAATATTCAATTAGATACATACGGCATACTTAATAAAAATAAACTTTTACTAAGAGAGCCTATCATTAGAGATCAAATCTCCTATGTAAAATTTGATAGAAATATCAACTTTAAAGATGATCTTAACGGCATAGACATAATTTCTGAGCAAATAAAGATATTCTATTTTTATTCAATTGAAAATTATGATCATAAGTACAATTTATCTGTATTCACTAACCTTGGTTTAAATAAAGTTAACATCATATTTCCAAATAAAGACACAATACATTTTTACTCTGAAAAAAAAGATGTACTCCAAAAATATATTAAAAAATTAACTAAAAATATTGTTGATAATAAATATTTCACTGAGATAAAATTACCTACTAGGTTGGAGCTTAGAGAGAATAATTCACTTATTAATGCCTATGAATTAACAAACAAGACATTCATAGGTTTAAGTTATCAACTGGTCAATTTGTTAAATTTAATCTCTAAAAATCCTAATAAGAATATTAAAGTATCAGAAAACAATAACCATTATCTTAATAATTTATTTTTTTCATTTTATAGTCTTTTTCCTAGTTTTTTATCTAGTTTCATTTTTAGATTTTTATTAAGATTTAATGGTTCTATGGTTTTTAGTAAGCAAATATTGGAGATTAACAATACTTTTACATCAGAAAATTATATTTTTTCAAATTTTATCGATGAGGACCAATCAATAAGTAGTTTTAAAATTGGAGATTTTTTACCCAAAATTCTTTTAAAATCTAAAAATAAAAATTTGAAAGACTTATTTACAGATGAAATCAATATAGTTTGTTCATCTAATTCAAATATTAACACTAAAGAAAATCTTATTACTTTAAAAACAGAAGATCATAAAGGCTTAGATGGCCAACTTATAAGTACCAGCTCATATGAATTGTTAAATTTAAATGATTGTTTTTATGTAGTCTCTAAAGATGGTTTGGTTCAATTTGTTGATTTAATTAAAAACTTCGAAGCAAGTATGAAGACATCTCAGATAAAATCAAAATATTCTGATAAAAAGCAAAAATCCATGGACTCTTTTGATGTAAAGAATTTTACAGCATCTTTACCAAGGGCTTCTTTTAATTTACGATTGCCTCCAATCTTTAAAAAGCAATAAATACTTTTCTTTGTGGGATTTAACAATATAATCCACCCCTCATGAAATGGTCAAAAGATAGTTGGAAGAGTTTTGAGGCAAAACAATTACCTAAGTATTCTGATATAGAAGAGCTTAATAAGGTAGTGGATAATTTATCAAATCTACCACCTTTGATTTTTGCTGGCGAGACTCGATCGCTAAAAAACCACATTCATCAAGTTCAAAATGGTAAAGCATTCTATTTACAAGGAGGGGATTGTGCTGAAAGTTTTAGTGAATTAAATCCCAATACAATCAGAGATACTTTTAAGCTCATCCTACAAATGTCTGTTGTTCTTACTTACGCAACTAATAAGTCTGTAGTAAAACTCGGAAGAATGGGCGGTCAATTTGCAAAACCTAGAAGTTCTGATTATGAAGAAAAGAATGGAGAAAAATTACCAAGTTACAGAGGCGATATTATTAATTCATATGAGTTCAATAAAGAATCAAGAGAACCAAATCCAATGAGAATGCTCCATGCTTATAATCATTCTGCTTCAACATTAAATTTACTCCGTGCATTTGCACAAGGAGGATTTGCGAGCCTTTCTAAAATTAATCAATGGAATTTAGATTTCGCTGATAGTTTTGAAACAACAAAAAAATACAAAGCTCTATCTCAAAAAATTGAGGACAGTATTAAATTCATGAATGCTTGCGGTATTAATGAACAAAATACTCGCGTACTTAAGGAAACAGATTTTTATACAAGTCATGAGGCTCTCTTGCTTCCTTATGAACAAGCTTTCACACGCATTGATAGCACAACTGGGGACTGGTATAATGTTAATTCACATTTTTTGTGGGTTGGAGATAGAACGAGGGATCCAAATGGGGCTCACATACACTATTTAAGTGGTATTAAAAATCCCCTAGGTTTGAAAGTTGGTCCTTCAACTAACATAGATGATTTAAAGAAAAATATCGATATTTTGAATCCTGAAAATGAAGGTGGTAGATTAACTCTCATTGTAAGAATGGGTGCAGAAAAAATTAAATCTGTATTCCCTGACATTTTAAGTGAAATTCATAAACTAGGTAGAAATATAACTTGGGTTTGTGATCCAATGCATGGAAATACATCAACTAGTAATTCTGGTTATAAAACACGTGCTACATCAAATATATTCCAAGAAATACAGTCATTTTTTGAAATTCATCAAGCCCAAGGTAGTGTGGCTGGAGGAGTTCACTTAGAGCTCACCGGACTAAATGTTACTGAGTGCGTTGGAGGCCCAGATGATATTAAAGATGAAAATCTCGGTGATAGATATCATACCTTTTGCGATCCAAGACTAAATGTAAATCAATCATTAGAGCTTTCTTTTTTATTAGCAGATTTAATAGCTAATGGTGATATGATTTAGTTTTCTTATTCATAATGAATAAAAAAACAAATTCAGATTTTATAAAATCCTACACAGATAGTTATTTTCTTAAATCTAAAAAAATTATTGAAAATAATGGTGACATAATTGTTACATACGCAGTATTTATTCGAAGACCAGGAATTGTTGCTCTAAAATTAGCTATTGATTGGATTAAACTGATAGCCAGAGAAAGAAAAATCAAAATTCAGACCACAAGTCCTTTTAAAGAGGGGGAGTATTTTGGTGCAGGTGAACCTATATTATTTATAAAAGGCTCCTTTAAACATTTAGTTGATTTAGAGACGTTGTTTCTTCAAAAAATTGGACCTGCCTGTATTGCTGCTGCTAATGCTTATCAGATGTGTGTCGACCTTCCAAAAACATCTTTCATTGCTATGGATGCTAGACATTGTGCAGGTTTTGAAATGTCACACCTCATGTCATATGCCTCATCAGTAGGTTCCAAGGCAGCAAAAAAAAAGAAAGCTCTGGGATTCATAGGAACTTCTATTAAAGCAACTTCGCATTACTTCCCATCTAATAAGGCCCTTGGAACAATGCCTCATGCCATTATTGGATATGCTGGATCTACTTTAGAGGCGGTTAAGATGTTCCATAAATCCTTTCCAAAAAACGATTTAGTTGTATTACCTGATTATTTTGGAAAAGAAATTACTGACTCTATACAAGTTTGTAATCATTTTGATAGTTTGTCTAAAAAAGGAAAAGTTTTAATTCGGCTAGATACCCCAAGTGGTAGATTTATTGAGGGGTTAGATACTTCAAAATCATATGAAATTCTTGAAAAATACTCGCCTGATTCTATTAAAGAATACAGATCAGATGATGAACTTCGTCATTTAGTTGGTCCTGGTGTTTCTGCTTCCGCAATTTGGTACTTAAGATCACAATTAGATAAATTTGGTTTTCAAAAAGTAAAAATCATTGCCTCTAGTGGTTTCACTAATACAAAATGCAGAGCAATGGCTATTTCCAATGCTCCAATAGATATTGTTGGAACGGGTAGCTATTTACCAGAAAAATGGTCTGAAACTTATGCAACTGCAGATATTATTAAATATGGTAAAACACCAAGAGTAAAGGTATCAAGAGAGTATCTATTAAAAAAAATTAAATGATTATCGCTCGTTTTGCTCCCAGCCCCACAGGTCATCTTCATTTGGGTAACTTGAGATCATGCTTTTTGAATTGGATATTTGTTAAAAAAAATAAAGGTAAATTCATTCTAAGATTTGATGATACCGATAAGGAAAGAAGTAAGGATGAATTTGTAACGTCTATCAAATCAGATTTAGAATGGCTAAAAATAGATTACCAGGAAACTTTTTTTCAAAGCAAAAGAGTAGATAGATACAATGAGCTATTTGATAAACTTATTGAAAATAACTTAGTCTACCCTTGTTTTGAAAGTAATGAAGAATTAGAAATAAAAAAGAAACTTCAACTAAAAGCAGGCAAGCCTCCAATTTATGATCGTCAGTCTCTAAATTTATCAAAAGAAGAAATTGAAAAAAAAATAATTAATGGTGAAAAGCCATATTGGAGATTTAAACTTTCTCAAAAAAAGATTGTATGGTTGGATTTAGTAAAAGGTAATACTGAGGTCGATCTATCTTCACAGTCAGATCCTGTTCTTCGAAGAGCAGATGGAAGTTATCTTTATCATTTTCCAAGTGTAGTCGATGATATAGATATGAAAATCAGCCATATAATTAGAGGTGAAGACCACTTGTCTAATTCGGCAGTTCATAGTGAACTATTTCAAAGTCTTGGCTCAAATTCTCCATCATTTGGACATAACCCACTTATGTTAAATGTTGATGGAACTAAAATTAGCAAAAGAAATATAGACTCTATTTCTATTAATCAATTTAGAAGTAAAGGATATTCAACTAATAGTATTTTATCATATATGTTTTCTGTAGGGCTAAGTTCAGATTTTGATTTTCAAAATATAGCGGCTAATGACTTTAACGATTTTGATTTATCTAAAATATCTAAAAATTTACCTAAGCTTGATATTCAAAAAATTGACTATTTTCAGAAAAATTCTCTTAGATCAATGACTAATAGTGATTTGAATGATGAATTTCCCGAATTAAGAGAGCTTAAAATGACTAATATTGAATGGGATCTTATTAAAAATAATATCGATGAATATAAGGATATAGGTGAATTCTTAGATATTATAAGAAGAAAAAATGTTGAAAAAAAACCATCCAAAGAATTTGTTGATATTTTAATTTCAAATATTGAAAAAATTAAAGATATGAATTTTGATGAATACATTAATTTTCTTTCTCATCACGATCTAAAACTCACAAAAAAAGAAATTTTTACAAATACTCGATATATTCTAACGGGTAATAATAATGGCCCCTCTGTAAAGGATTTATTTCTTTTTTTTGGCGTTGAAGGAATCAAAAAAATAATCAATGAGTCTAAAACTTTTTAATACTCTATCAAAATCAAAAGAGATTTTTCAGCCAATTGATAAAGATGCAATCAAAGTTTATGCGTGTGGACCAACATTATATAATAATCCGCATATTGGAAATTTTCGTCCAATTATTATTTTTGATATCTTATTTAGAATACTAAAGCAGATTTATGGAGATGGTAGAGTAACTTATGTCAGAAATATTACCGATATAGATGATAAGATTATTAATAAAGCTAATGATTTAGGGTTATCTACTTCTGACCTTGTAAGTAAAACTGAGATTGTTTATCAAAAAAATCTTGAGGCATTAAATATCCTCCGACCTTCTTTTGAACCAAAAGCAACAGACTACATTCCAAAAATGATCGAAATGATTGAGACTCTAATTACAAAAGGATATGCCTATGAGTCCTCTAATCATGTGTTATTTGAGACAAGAAAATTTCAAGACTATGGAACTTTATCTAAATTTTCATTCAAGGATATAATTAGTGGTGCTAGGGTTGAGATAGCTGATTATAAAAAAAATCCTGAGGATTTTGTTTTATGGAAACCCTCAAAAGTCAATGAGCCATCATGGAGTAGCCCTTGGGGCGAGGGAAGACCAGGATGGCATATTGAG
Source organism: Alphaproteobacteria bacterium (assembly GCA_029245555.1). Lineage (GTDB taxonomy): Bacteria > Pseudomonadota > Alphaproteobacteria > HIMB59 > HIMB59 > HIMB59. The sequence goes on along the minus strand of JAQWPC010000169.1, from coordinate 3,055 downwards.
TGTTCAGCTATGATTTCAGACCTCCTAGGTCCCTCAATAGACATCCATGCTGGAGGAATAGATTTAATATTTCCCCATCATGAAAATGAAATTGCTCAATCAACTTGCTTCCATAACTGCAAAATGTCTAATTATTGGCTTCATAATGGATTTATAAATTTTCAGGGTGAGAAAATGTCTAAATCATTGGGTAATATTACCATAGTCGATGATTTATTATCAGTTCATGAGCCGATTACAATTAAATATGCCTTACTAACGACTCATTATCGCCAACCTATAGACTTTTCAGATGATCTTTTGACCTATTCTCAAAATATCATCGAAAAATGGGAGGGTTTTATATCTGATACTAATAATAATAAACTAGATAGTGAATTTATAAGGGCACTTTATGATGATCTAAATACCCCAAAAGCATTGATGCGATTACAACAATTATTTAATGAGCTAAAGAAATCACCTAATAACGATGAACTCAGGTCACACTTTAATAATGGACTAAAAATTCTTGGCTTAAACCCAAATTTTAAAGAAAAAGAAATAAGTCTTGATAAAGAGTTTATTGAAAATATGATATCTCGCCGATCAGATGCAAAATTTAACAAAAATTATAAATTAGCTGATCAAATAAGAAATGAATTACTTAATGAGGGTATACTTTTAGAGGATACTAAAGACGGGACATTATGGAAGAAAATATAAATACAAATAAAATTTATTTTTTTGATACGACTCTTAGAGATGGTCAACAAACAACAGGCGTAGACTTTTCCGTTGAAGATAAAATTAAAATGGCTAATGCTTTAGACGAATTAGGAATAGATTATATAGAAGGTGGGTGGCCTGGATCTAATCCAACTGACGATAGCTTTTTTAACTCAAGTTTAAATTTAAATAATGCAAATTTAGTTGCTTTTGGTATGACCAAAAGGCCCTCCACAAGTGTTTCAAACGATCCTGGTTTAAGTAATCTCTTAAATACTAAAGTAAAACATATTTGTATTGTGGGCAAATCATCATCTTATCAAGTTGAAAAAGCTTTAGGCATTTCAAAAAACGATAATTTAAAAATGATTGGCGAAAGCATAGGACATATTCATGAAAAAGGAATTGAGGCAATGTACGATGCTGAACATTTTTTTGATGGGTATAAGGAAGATCCAAGTTTTGCTTTAGAGTGTTTAAAAGAAGCATTACAAAATAAGGCTAGGTGGATCATATTATGTGATACTAACGGAGGCACTCTACCTCATGAAGTAGAACAAATAGTTAAGGAGGTGGCTGCAGTAATACCAGGCGAGAGACTAGGCATACATGCCCATAACGATACTGAGAATGCAGTTGCAAATTCTCTAGCTGCAATTAGATCTGGAGCTAGGCAAGTTCAAGGAACCATTAATGGATTAGGAGAGAGGTGTGGAAATGCTAACTTAGCCTCCGTCATTCCCTCAGTTATTTTAAAAACAGAATATGAGACATCAATCCATCAAGAAAAATTAAATCTTTTGAAGAAAACATCATTGCTTCTTGATGAAATATTAAATAGGCAACCTAATACCCAACAACCCTACGTTGGAGAAAATGCTTTCTCTCACAAAGGAGGGTTGCACGTATCAGCTATAAACAAAGACCCGAAAACATATGAACATATTGACCCAAAAATTGTTGGTAATACTAGAAAAATAGTAATTTCTGACCAGTCTGGTAGATCTAACATAATATCTCTCCTTAATACCGTAGGTATTAATCCAGATGAACACAAAGACAAACTGGATTTTCTTTTACAAAAAGTTAAAGAAAAAGAATTCCAAGGACATGCCTTCGATCAAGCTTTAGCGAGTTTTGAAATATTAGCTAGAGAGACACTTTTTGGAATACCTGAATATTTTGAATTAGTGCGATTTAAAGTAATTGATGACCGAAGATGGAATGCAAAAGGTGATTTGGTTACTGAGTCTGAAGCAACTGTAAGAGTTACCATCAATAAAAATGAATATATGAATGTTGAAATTGGAAATGGCCCTGTAAATGCATTAGATAAAGCTTTAAGAAAATCTTTAATGGGGTTTTATCCAATGCTTGAAGATTTAGAATTGACAGATTTTAAAGTTAGAATTCTTTCTTCTGAGAAAGGTACTGATGCAGTAGTTAGAGTCATAATTGAAACGAAAGATAAAGAAGGAGCAATATGGACTACTGTTGGTGTATCAACAAATATTATTGATGCCTCCTATAATGCTTTAAGAGAGAGTTTGATATATAAATTAATAAAGTCCTCTTGAAAAAAAAATTTCAATTCATTTTAAATAAACCTCAACTCTCTGAAAATATAGGTATGTCAATTAGATCTATTGGGTGTTTTGGGTTCGAACAATTAGATTTAGTAAATCCAAGAAATATATGGCCCAATGATAAAGGTATAAAGGCGGCCAAGCACTTTGAAAAAATTTCCCAGAAAGTTAAAACCTTTTCATCTATTCCAGAGGCTATAAAAAAATCTGATGTGGTTATTGCTACAACTGTTAGGCCTAGGGATATTCAAATTCCATATATAAAACTTGAAGACATTGCTAAAATTAAATCTAAAAATGTAAGTATTATCTTTGGTCAAGAAAATAATGGCCTTAATAATAAAGAAATTTCTTATGCAAACTATATTCTTACTCTTCCTACTCATGATCAAAGCTCTCTTAATCTCTCTCATGCCGTATCAATAGTTGCATTTCATATCAATCAATTGAATTCAGCATATCCAGAAAAAATTCCTAATAGGCACATTAACTCAACCCAAATTGAAAAATTTATTAATTTCTTGATGTTGATATTAAAAAGAAAGGGTTTTACAACCATACCCTCCAAATCGCAAAATCTTGAAATTTCAATGAGAAATTTCTTAAAAACAAATAAAATCGATGAAAAAATGTTAAAAACTGTCTATGGCGTGCTTAAATTTATAACAAAATAAAATTGACTTAAAATACGAAATCTATATAAATCACCAATTCATGACAAAAAGATTATCTTCAAAACACAAAATTGACAGAAGATTAGG
>JAQWPC010000164.1:0-2489 GCA_029245555.1 Alphaproteobacteria bacterium | reverse complement strand
GTAATTTTTTTAATTGTTTTAGCAATGAATATTTTTTACGGATATAATTGTTTATTTAAAACTAAACAATTCCTTGAGAAGTATGAAATAGATGTCTCAGGTGCTTTTTTTGCAAGGTTTTCTGGAAGTTTAATTGTAGCTACTGTGCTGATGCAACTCTATATCCTTTTCAGGGGCACGGAGGCAACTTGGGCCTTTTTTAATTTTATGTTCATTGTAATGACTATAATTTCTGGGGCATCTTTTTATGGCTTTGAAATTGACAAATTAGGTTTGACCAAAGGGTCTTCAAGAGAGGGATACCTATCTACAGGAGCTCTGGCTCTTTTATGGGGTATTTTATGCTTTGGATTGGCAGATAAGATTTATATTTAACGCTTTCTAATAAAATAGATAAATATCAAAGATGTTAAATACATAATTACACTATAAGTTGCGGCGGGTACTATGTACAACCCGCCGCCAAAAACACTAGTTCCCACAAAAATTGCTAAAGTCCCATTTTGTAAACCACACTCTAAAGATATCGCTTTAAGTTGGGGGCGGCCTGTACTAAATAATTTTGCCCAGTAATAAGCGATGGTCATCATCAAAATATTTAAAATTAAAACAACCAAACCAGTTTGAGCAAAATATTCTACAAGATTTTGTTTTTCAGCTAAAATAGCCCCAATTAAAACTAAAACAAATAAAGCAGTTGAAAGGATCTTAGCTATCTTTTCTATTCTTTTTGTTAAATAAGATAAGGATGCTCTAAAAATCATTCCTAGTAAAACGGGAAGAGTGACGATTAAAAACATACTTATTGCAATACTAGTTAAAGAAATTGAACCAAGGGAGTTATCAGATATCAATCCCATAGAAATACCTAAAACCAAAGGAACAGATATGACACTTAATAAACTCATTACAGCGGTTAAAGAAATAGACAAGGCAACATCTCCCTTTGCAAAAGAAGTAAGAATATTAGAGGTTACGCCACCTGGTGCAGCGGCTATGAGTATTAAACCAATAGCAAGTTCAGGTTGCAGGGGCCAAACAAAAATAATTATTAAGGCTACTAATGGAAGAAATACAAGTTGACTAACAAGACCAATTAAAAAATTTTTTGGCATCTTTGCTACTCGAGCAAAATCTGAAAAAGTTAACCCTAATCCTAGAGTAAACATAATAAAAGCTAGAGCTAAGGGGAGAATAACATCGGTTATGAAATTCATAATTTAGGATAACAAAAATAAGAGTGTTTTTAAATCTCTATTCCAGTTTTTTTCTCTTCAAAATCAACTAATTCTTCAGGAAATCCATCAGCTCTAAAAGATGTATTAAATCGATCTTCCAATCTTTTGACAATCATCGAAGACCAAGCTCGATCTCCAAATTTTTCTTTTCCATCTTTAATAATATCTAATATCACTGGTGCAATTTCTAAATCTACACCAAGCCTAGATGCTATATTTTGAAAAAGACCTATGTCTTTTTCAACTAAATCCATAGTAAAATTTATATTATATGATCCGTTCAAAATAACTTGACTTTCAGTCTCGTGAACAAATGAGTTACCTGACGAGGAGGCAATACCTTTAAACACTTTATTTAAATCAAGATTAGATTTACTAGCTATTGTCCATGCTTCACCCAAAGCAACTAGATGAACAGTTGCTAAATAGTTGGTTATCACTTTTAGAATAGAAGCAGTTCCAAAGTTCCCAGTATGTAAAATTTTTCTTCCTAAGCATTTTAAAATAGGTAAAACTTTTTCAAATCCTTCTCTTTTTCCACCTACAAATATTGAAATATTACCTGTTGCAGCACGATGACACCCCCCACTGACTGGAGCTTCAAGAGCAATTGCTTTTTTTTCCTCAATCATAGCAGCATGTTTTTTTAATAGCTCCTCATCGGTAGTGCTCATTTCCATCCAGATTTGTCCTTCTTGAATTGAATTGATAATTCCTATGTTTGACTCTAGAACCTCTGCACATACCTCAGGTGAGGGAAGACATGTAATTATTAAGTCAGTATTTCCTACAAGCTGGGTTATTGAAGATGCAATTTTTGACCCTGATAATTCAAAATCATTTAAGATTTTTTTATTTTTATCAAAAACAGTTAAATCAAATTGATTACTTAAAAGATTTTTTGCCAGCTTTCCACCAACATTGCCAAGTCCTATGAATCCTATCCTCATACTTACACCTCAGTATTAATTTAGTTAAAAATTTTAACTCATTTTTAATTACTATTATTTAATTAATTATCTAAAATCATACTATAAATATGTCTATCTATCTCAGAACAGAAAAAATTATACCAGACTGGACTGATTACAACGGTCATATGAACCTTGCTTTCTACATCCATTTATTTGATCAAGGGTGGGATGTCTTGTTGGATAAATTTGAAATGGGAGGAGACTCAGCTAAAACAGATAAAAGATCTACGTTTGCTGTTGAATCTCATACCAAGTATATAAAAGAGGTTAAAGAGGG
>JAQWPC010000159.1:0-2071 GCA_029245555.1 Alphaproteobacteria bacterium | reverse complement strand
AGAATTTGTCATGGGCATCCAACTGTAAATGAGGCTATCAAAGAAGCAGCGCTTGCAACTTATTCTAAGGCAATACATTCTTAATTTGCACCCATTTTGCTGTAAAAAACTAAAAGTATAACTCCAGCTATAATTAAACCTATTCCTAAAATAGCTAGAAAATCAGGTATTTCTTTATACTTTAATGCTCCTATGATTGTGATAGCTGATATACCAACGGCTGACCATATTGAATAAGTTATTGCAATAGGGATTGTTTTCATTGCAAGCATCATAAAATAAAAAGCTGTCCCATAACCTAAAACAACAAAAGCACTAGGTATTAATTCTGAAAAATTATTTGTACTTTTGAGATATGTTGTCCCTACAACTTCTCCAATAATAGCGATAAAAATGTAAAAATAACCCATTTGGAACCTCATAAAATATATTGTTGATTATAATATTTGACTCAACTAAATACAATATGAGAATATTTTAATTTTATAGGATTTTGATTAATGAATGAAATTCAAAGAAGTTCACAATATATATCTAATAATAATTTTGATGAGGAAAGAAAAGATTTAGCTGCCGCATTTAGATGGGCAGAAAGAACTAATTTACATGAGGCAGTTGCTAATCATTTTAGCTTAGCAGTTAATTCTGATGGAACTCAGTTTTTGATGAATCCAAATATGTGGCACTTTTCTAGAATTAAGGCGTCTGATTTACTTTTATTAAACGTGAACGATAAATCTGTACTTAAAAAGGATAATGCACCTGACGCAACTGCATGGGGCTTGCATGGAGCTATCCATAAAATGTGTCCTCATGCAAAATGTATAATGCATGTTCACTCTATATTTGCTACGGTTTTAGCCTCTTTAGACGACTGTTACTTGCCCCCTATAAATCAGGTTACCTCGATATTTTTTGGTAGACAGGTTGTAGATAAAAAATATGGTGGCCTAGCCTTTTAAGAAGAAGGTGAGAGGTGCGCACAATTATTATCAAACCCTAAAAAACATACTTTTATAATGGGTAACCATGGAATATTAATATTTGGAAAAAATGTAGCGGAGACTTTTAACCGGTTATTTTATTTTGAGAGAGCGGCCAAAATGTATATCAATGCTCTTCAAACGGGAAAAAAACTGAGTATTTTAAATGATGCTATAGCAGAAAAAACTGCGAATGAATTAGATAACGAAGAGTTACCAAATCCGGCTGGCACAGCATTCTTAAGAGAAATTAGATTAATATTAGATCAAGAAAACTCGGATTATGACAAATAAGAGATATTTAGTTAAATTTTTTAATCAAAATATTTAACTAAATTAGAAAAACTTAGTTTTATTTTGACACTGTTTTTAGCAAGTTATTGAGTCTTATTCAAAGTTTGATTATATGCAAACAAATCTTGATTATAATCAAATAACCTTCTAGCAATTTCAGAACTCATCTTACCTCTACTATAAATTCCAACTTATGTTACAGAATAAATCCTTAAGAATTTAAAATTTAAACTTTACTCTTGAAAATAAAGTATCAAATAACCAATTAATTAAACATATCAATAAACCATAAGGATTCTTAGATGACTAATATGAGTAATAAATTCGAAGCTGATACAGGTAAAATTTTAGATATAGTTATAAACTCTCTTTATTCTGAAAGAGAAATATTTTTACGTGAATTAGTATCAAATGCTTCAGATGCCCTCGACAAAAGAAAGTATCTAGGACTAACTGATAAAAAAATTAACAACTCTTCTGATGTATCTGAAATTAAGATTGAAGTTAATAATAAAGAAAAAACACTTGTTATTTCAGATAATGGTATAGGCATGAGTGAAGAAGACTTGAAATCTTCATTGGGAACCATTGCTAGATCAGGAACTAAAGCTTTTCTGGAACAAGTAGCAAATAATACAAAAGATAAAAAAACTGATATGTCTATGATTGGACAATTTGGTGTTGGTTTTTATGCTTCTTTTATGGTTGCTGATAATGTAAGTGTCGTTTCAAAAAAAGCTGGTGAGGAGCAAGCTTGGAAGTGGACTTCTGATGGAAAAACTGGTTTTGATTTA
>JAQWPC010000158.1:0-8536 GCA_029245555.1 Alphaproteobacteria bacterium | reverse complement strand
CTTAAAACTTCGATTGCAAAGTAAACGCTCAGCACATTGATATCAAAGCTTTGTTTGGCATTTTTGAAAGAAAAACTTTCATAATTATCAGGTATGTAAATTCCTGCATTAAAGATAATTGTATTCAAATCTTTATGATTAACTAAAACACCAGATAAACTAGCCTCTAGGTCTTCAAAATTAGTTAAATCAATTTCGTAAAAATAAAAAAAATTTCCGAATTTGTTCATTAAGTCTTTGACTTTTGATTTATCTCTTCCAATACCAATAACTTGCCAGCCCTCAGATAGGTACTTATTAGCTAATGCGTAACCAATACCACTTGAAGCACCGGTAATAAGAGCTTTATTTTTTAGTATAGGTTTCAATAAAGATTTTTGCATTTTGAAGATGATTGGATAACTTATCTTTATCCATTTTATTTATAGAATAATACATCATTGATAATCTGTGATTTGATTTAAAATAATCTTTATTATTAAAAATGAAATTCCAGTAAAGTCCATCCATAGTTTTGGTCCAATCCCCTTTAGTATAATTGCTCATTTTCAGAAGATAGTTTGATCCACAAATATAAGGTTTAGTTGCAAATATTCCCCCATCGCTAAAAAGCCCCATCCCAAATACATTTGGAGTCATAACCCAATCAGAGGAGTCAATGAAGGTCTCCATAAACCATTTATAAACCTCCTGTGGATTAATTCCGCACAGATTCATTATATTGCTTAAAACCATCAGCCTAGGTATGTGATGGACATATCCATTAGATTTTAAAATATGAATTGACTCGTTGAGTATAGGAATACTTGTCGTTCCATCATACCAGTGCTTAGATAATTTTCTATTATTCTTAAAAAAATTATTTTGATGAAAGTCTTCATAGTGTTTGACATTCAAATATCTTATAAATTCTCTCCATCCAAATATCTGTCTAACAAAGCCTTCATAGTTATTCAGACCCACTTTTTCATAACTAAGATCGCTAATTTTTTTGAGAATATCAAATGGAGTAATTAATCCCATATTTAGAGGGGCACTAATTAAACTATGATTAATGGTAATATCCTCTGTGCTTATAAAATCTTCATAGTCTCCAAAATGAATTAATTTATTTTGAAAAAATAAATCTAATACCTTCTTTGAATCCTTATTGTTAAAAGGAAATATAATTTCTTCATTTAACTCACCAAAGTGATTTGGAAAGTACTTTATAATTAGTTCATTTATGGACTTAAAATATTTAGACTTAAATTTTTTAATATCAAACTTATCATAGTTTTTTGGTAGCCTTTTTCTATTTTCATCATCAAAACTCCACTTTCCTCCAATAGGCCCCTTATTATCCATTAATATCTTAAATTTTTTTCGAATTTGACTATAAAAGTTAGCCAATTGAGGTTTTTTATAATTAGAAAATAATGAAAATTCATCTCTCTTTAAAAGAAACATTGGCGAATGGTGGTATTCAAATTTTAAATCATTTGTATTACAAAACTCCTCAAACTCTTGTTTAAATTTAACATCCTCTATATCAAAGATATTTATTTTTACATTTTTATAGTTCTTTAAAAAAGAATTAAGTCCATCAAAGTAATTCTTATAACTTTTTATATTTTTTTCTAATTCGTAATATGAAAGCTTAAAATTATTTAAATTGAGGTAGTCCCTATATTCCCTCATGCTAGCTAAAAAGTAATATATTTTTTGTTTATGATGTTTGTAATAAGTACATAAACCATAGTCCTCCTGCATGAAGAAATGGCAGTTCTTTTTAAATGTACTTAGATGTTTTTTATCAAAAAGTTGGTTGCCGAGTATTATAAATACTTCGTTCATAATGTATAAATTTATTTAGTAATGAGCGTTGATCGTCCACCATCTACACTAAAATTTTGACCCGTAATCCAAGATGATTCAGGTGAAATTAGTAAAGATGCTAAACTAGCTATATCATCACCCTTGCCTAGTCTTGACATAGGATGAAGTTTACCAAGTCCTTCTGCTACTTTGTCATTAGAAGTAATAAATTCGGACATCTTTGAGTAAGATAAACTAGGAGAGATAGTATTGAATCTTATCTTTGGTGCATAGTCCGCAGCTAAAGAGTTAGACAATCCAATAATTGCACTCTTTGCAGATGCGATACCAGCATGATTTTTAAATCCACGAATAGAGGCTATAGTTGAGAAGAACACTACAGAAGATCCTTCCTCAAACTTATTGATTGATAAATTCAAAAAATTTACAATATTGTAAAAGTTATCATCCATTAATTTTTTAAAATCATCTATTGATGTGCTAGAAAAAGGCTTAAGGGTTATAGAGCCAATAGCAAAAATTATGCCAGATATTTCGTAGTCTATATTGTTTATAAATTCTGAGGTTTTAGCATAATCGTTTATATCTAGGACGTGTTTAGTAATTTGAGAGCCATTGTCAATATTATCATCAAATTCACTTCTAGATATTAAAACTAGATCTTTATTAGCTAGTTTTGATATACATGATTGCCCTACAGCTCCGTTAGCACCAACAATTAATATTTTTCCCATGACTTTTTAACGTAAAAAAAGAAATATTGGATTTAGTATCTTAAAATACTTAAAGAATAACTGCTAGATAGTATGAAAATTATTGTGCCAATAATCTGATGAAGTGAACCTAAAGAAATTGCAACATTAGTTAATATAACCATCACCCCAATAATCAACTGTATAAACACTAAAAAACCAATAATCATTAAGTGAAGTTTTTGAGTGTTATTTTGAATTTTTTTATAGCCAAACCAAAATATTAATAAAATTGCAATAAGAGATGAATATGCAAGAAGTCTATGAAAAAAATGAATGAAAACACTATTTTCAAAAATACCCCAAAAATTTTCATCCCAAAAAATTAAACTTTCAGGAATGTAGTTCTCTCCCATTTTTGGCCAAGTATTAAATGATTGTCCTGCATCAAGACCAGCCATAAAAGCACCATAAATGACTGTTAAAAATATAATTATATTAAAAATTATAAATAGAACCAAATGTTGATTATCAATTTTTTTATATGAATTTTTAATAGTTCGTTTTAAAAGTTGAAAGAATATTAAAGATAAAATTATTTGGGCTAAGATCAAATGCACGGCTAGACGAATATGGCTTACATAAGGATTCATGTCTAAGCCACTTTTTACCATCCACCAACCTATCAGTCCTTGAAAGCCTCCCAAGAAGAGCAATATAAAATAAAATTTATATTCAGATTTGGTAAAGGATTTTTTAAAAGAAAAGTAAATAAAAGGAATTAAGAAAATTATTCCAATCAATCTTCCTAGAACTCTGTGCCCATACTCCCACCAAAAAATATATTTAAATTCATCTAAGCTCATATTAAGATTTTTAATTTGGTATTCTGGGTATAGTTTATAATCCTCAAATAATTGAAGCCAATCTGTTTGGTTAAGAGGGGGAATTACGCCCATGATTAGTTGCCAATCAACCATGGATAAACCTGACTCAGTTAATCTTGTTAGACCGCCTACAGCGATCATTGATAAAACTATTAACGCTAATGCTATTAACCAAATATTTATTGGTAGAGTTAAATTTTTTTGCATTTAATCTAAATTTATAAATACTCAGAATACTATTAATATAGTAATTTAAGTCGCATTATTTATGAAATTATTGAATGAGAAGAATATATCTGTATTTTAGCTTAATCTAAAATGTCACATACAGTAAAAATCATCGACCATGATGGCCAAGAGCATACTCTTGAAGCAACCATCGGATTTTCTTTAATGGAAATTATTCGTGATGCTGGATTGGATATTGAGGCTATATGTGGTGGTTGTTGTGCCTGTGCCACGTGTCATTGCTATGTAAATGACGATTGGCTTTCTAGACTCTCACCAGCTAATGACGATGAGGAGTCCATGTTGGACCAAGCCTTTGATATAAAAAAAAACTCAAGATTATCCTGTCAAATTCCATTTACAGAAGAACTGGATGGTATAGTTTTAACTCTGGCTCCTAAATTTTGACAAACTACAACAACTATAAATCATGGCCTTTTAATGAAGCTAAAAAACTCGTAAAGAGAATTGAAAAAACTTCCAAAAAAGAAAAAATAATTTTTGAGACTGGTTATGGACCTTCCGGGTTACCGCACATTGGGACCTTTGGAGAGGTGCTAAGGACTAATATGGTCCGCTTTTGTTTTGAAAAATTAACAGGTCTTGAAACTGATTTGATAGCCTTCTCAGATGATATGGATGGTTTTAGAAAAGTTCCTGATAACGTTCCAAATAAAGATAAATTATCTAATTTTATTGATTACCCATTAACGTCAGTTCCAGATCCTTTTGACAAGTTTGATAGTTTCGGTGAATATAATAATTCAAAACTAATTGATTTTTTAAATCGATTTGAACTGCCATTTAATTTTCATAGCTCTACGAAAGCATATAAATCAGGTTTATTTAATGAAACTATAAAAAAAAATCTTATTAAATTATAATGAGATCTTTGATGTTGTATTACCAACATTAGGTGAGGAAAGAAGAAAAACATATAGTCCTTTTTTTCCAATAAATGAAGAAACAGGAAAAATTCTTCAAGTACCTGTTCAGGAAATTGATACTGATAATTTTATGATAAGTTATTACGATGATGGTAAAATAACCAATAAATCAGTCCTTGATGGTAATTGTAAGTTGCAGTGGAAAGTAGATTGGGCAATGAGATGGGCTGCATTTGGAGTTGACTATGAAATGTGCGGTAAAGACCTGACTGAAAGTTACGCACTATCATCTAAAATATGCAAAATCATTGGGTCAAGACCTCCTGAAAATTTAATTTATGAATTATTTTTAGACGAAAATGCAGAAAAAATTAGTAAATCTAAAGGTAATGGAATCAGTATTGATGATTGGCTGAAATACTCCATTGAAGAGAGTTTATCAATGTTTATGTATCAAAGGCCAACAACTGCTAAGAAATTATTTTTTGATGTAATACCTAAGAATACAGATGAATATCTATCACATTTGAATAAGCTAAATGAAGGTGACAATCCTGATAATCCTTCATGGCACATTCACAAGTCTAAGAGCCCTAAGTATCTATCAAAAATTAATTATAGTTTAATATTAAATATTATTTCTGTCTGTAAATCAGAAAATCCTGAAGTTATTTGGGGTCTTATTAAAAATTATCAAACTGATTTCAGTGAAGTTGAAAATGACTATATTAATAGAATGATTAGTTGTGGAATAAATTACTTTCAAGATTTTATTCAACCAAATTTAAAGTTTAAAATTCCAAACTCAGATGAATTATCTATACTAAAAGATGTGGTTAATGAAATTTCTATTCTAGATGATGACTCTTCAGCAGATGAGTTTCAATCTGCAATATTTGGTGTTGGAAAAAAATCACTGTATAAAGAAAACATTAGAGACTTTTTTAAATTAATCTATGAGGTTGTTTTTGGACAGGATAACGGCCCAAGGCTTGGCTCTTTTATAAAGATCTATACTAAAGTTAAAACTATCGAGCTTATTAATTCAAAGCTAAATGTATAATTTAGCCCATCGATTTCTAAAAAACCTTAACCCAGAAACAGCTCATAACATATCGATCCAGGCATTAAAACTTGGTCTTTATCCTAAAATTACTTTTACAAACTCTGAAATATTAGAGCAGACAATCTGGGGTAGGAGATTTCAAACACCTATCGGGTTATCTGCGGGCTTTGATAAAAATGCTGAAGTAATTAAGCCTATTCTGAATCTAGGATTTAGTTTCACTGAACTTGGAACCGTTACACCATTAGCGCAAGCTGGAAATCCAAAACCAAGAATTCACAGATTCCCAAAACATCAAGCTCTTATAAATTCTTTAGGTTTTAACAATAAGGGCATGAAGGTTTTTGAAAATAATATCACTAACTCAAATTTTAAAGAAAATTTTCAAGATAAAATTGTAGGTATAAATATTGGAAATAATAAAGAAACAAAAGATATCTTAAGCGATTTAGAATTACTTTTCGAAAAATTACATAGATTAGGAGATTACATTGTAATAAATTTATCTTCCCCGAATACTCCTGGTCTTAGAGATAATTTAAAATCTCACAGTTTTGAAAAGATAGTCAGCCGGTTGCATCAATTACGTGATTACAATCATTCTAAAATCCCTATACTTTTTAAGATCTCTCCTGATATTACAGAGCAAGAAAAAAAAGATATTGCTCTTATTTCTTTAGCCAATGATATTGATGGGCTCATTTTAACAAATACTTCAATTGATAAATCATCGGTAAAACAAGAATTAAAAGGCGGTCTTAGTGGTAGACCTTTATTTTATAAATCAAATAAGATTATTCGAGATTTCTATACGCTAACTTCTGGAAAAATAAAAATTATAGGCGTAGGTGGTATTTTTGATGCTAATGATATTTTAACAAAAATGAAATTTGGGGCATCATTAGTTCAAGTTTATACAAGCTTTACTTACAATGGTCCTTATCATATAAAAAAATTGACCTTGGAATTGAAGTCTTTGATTCAACAGCAAGGTTTTCGAAGTATTTCAGAAGTAATAGGGCAAGATTCTTGAAAAATCTTAAATCATTTAAATCATTAATTCCTAAATATGATTTTTTTTTATTTGATCAGTGGGGAGTTCTTCACAATGGTCATTCTAAATTTGAAGATGCTGAGAATTGTTTAAGAATACTAAAAAAAAATAAAAAAAAAATTATCTTAATTTCAAATTCTTCAAGACCAACTGAAGATTCTATTTCTAATTTAACCAAACTAGGATTTGATAAGTATTTATATGATTATTGTGTTACCAGTGGTCAAATAGCTATAAACAATATTGAGAAAGATATTTATTCTAAATACGGAAAAACATGTTATCCGCTAAAAATGTCTAATGATAAAATCAAAAGTTTCAAACTAAAGTGTACTAAAGAAATCAAAAATGCTGACTTCGTTATGATTGCCGATTTAGATGTGAATCTATCTGTATTAGATTTTGCTAAAACTTTAGATGAAATGCTTGAATTAAACTTACCGCTTTTGTGTGCAAACCCTGATTATCTAGTTTATGACAAGGAAGAATTATCTATGTGCGGTGGAACTGTTGCGCAGTTATATGAAGACATGGGAGGGAAGGTCTTTCGCTATGGTAAGCCTTATAAGCCTATTTATAGTAATATTATTAAAACTATGAAAATTAGAGACTTTTCAAAAGTTTTAGTTGTAGGAGATTCTCTCTGGCATGACATAGCAGGGGGGAATTTACTGAATTTTGATGGTTTATGGGTTAAAAGTGGCGTTCATACCCCTCAATTAGATAAAGGAAAAGAAATTTCTGATCTTTTGGATAATTATAAGCCAAAGTATGCAATATCTGAGCTAAAAATCTAATAAACTACGTATTGTAAAAATTAAAGTTTTGTAATATAAACTTCACTTCATGTCGAGATCTTGCGAAATAACAGGTAAAAAACACCAAACTGGCCATAACGTTAGTCACTCTAATATTAAATCTAAGAGGCGTTTTATGGTTAATCTCAATAGTGTCACTCTTTTTAGCGACTCTTTAAAAAGAAAGTTTAGATTTAGAATAGCTTCCTCAACTCTAAGAACTATTGATAAACACGGTGGGCTTGATCAATATCTTAATAATACAAGTTCTAGATTGCTTACAGATAAAGCATTAAAAATAAAAAAACAGATTATAAAGAATGTTGGCTCTCAAGCTAACTAAATGCTTCAAGATTTTTTTTTAAATTTTTCAAATTCTTTAAATGGTACCTCGGTAGTATATATTTGGCTTTTCCAAATATTATTTTGTTATTTCTCAATTTTGGGAGCATTAAGATTTTTTGGAAAAATGGGTATTTATGTCTATGTTGCAATAGCAATCATACTTGCGAACATTCAAGTTTTAAAAGTTATAGAATTTCCATTTTTTCCAGAGCCTATGGCTTTAGGCACAATACTATTTATCTCAATATTTTTATGTACTGATATTTTAAATGAATATTTTGATAAAGAGTCAGCTACCAAATGTATATACTTAGGTATTTCAGCTTATTTATTTTCAACAATCATTATGTTTTTGACAATTTCTCTAAATCCCATAGATCCGTCTTTAAATGAATCATGGGCATGGAGTTACGATATGCATAATGCAATACAAACTATTTTTTTGCCTCAATTTCCTATTATTGTAGCAAGTATATTTGCTTTTTTTATTAGTCAAAAAATTGATATATTCATCTTCTCTTATTTAAAGAATAAAGAAAATTCAAAGCTTTGGTTTAGAAATAATATATCAACTATTTTTTCTCAATTTGTTGATAATTTAATTTTTAGCTTGTTGGCTTTTAATTTATTGTCTTCCAATCCTGTCCCGGTGATAGATCTAATAATTTCTTATGGCATTGGTATTTATCTTATTAGAATAGCGCTAAGTATTTTTGATACTTTCTTTATTTACCAAGCCAGCAGATTTCTACCCAAAAACCA
>JAQWPC010000065.1:0-8767 GCA_029245555.1 Alphaproteobacteria bacterium | reverse complement strand
CAGGATCAGTTATAAAAAGAATTTTGGAGCCTAATTTATTGCTTACTTCTTCTGAAGAAGTAACGGATAAATCATTACCAAACCTAATTCCTGCAGTATTATTGAAATTAAAAGATTGCATCACAGAAATATAAATTATGTTAACATTTTTCCTATCAAAAACATTTAAAACTTACCCTAGATTAAAACAAACCCACAACATTTTATAATTAACCCTTTCTTCTAATTCTTTATTTTTTATACTTAGTTATGTCTAAAGTAATAACCATAGCTCAGCAAAAAGGTGGATCAGGTAAGACTACAATAGCTGCTAATTTAGCTGCTGTTTTTTCTTTAAAATATAATCTTTCCACGACTCTATTAGATACAGATCCCCAAGGCAGCCTAGGAAAGTGGTTTATGACCAGAAATGATAAATTAAAAAGTAAAAATACTATTCAATTTAAAACTGCTAGCCTTTGGGGTGCTCAATACGAAGCTAAAACACTCAAAGAAAAAAATGATTTAATTATCATTGATACACCTCCTAAAATTGATGCGGATGGAAGACCTGCAATTGAAATTGCAGACCTAGTCATTATACCTATTTCTCCATCTCAAGTAGATTTTTGGGCTACGGAGTCAATTATTGAATTAGCAAAGAGAGAGAAAAAAGAAATTTTAATTTTGATTAATAGAGCAAATTCAAAATCAAAACTTATAAAAGAGGCTATTACATTTATAAATGAGATGAATGTCAAAAAAGCTAAAACTATTTTAGGCAATAGACAAATTTTTGTCTCTTCAATGGGCTTAGGGTTAACCGCTGTTGAAAAGCAAAGAACAGGTAAGGGCTGTTTGGAGATAATGTCTTTATCAAAAGAAATTAAATCATTATTACAAATATAATAATTGTTAAATCAATAATGACTGAAAGTATTGAAAAAGATCAACTTGAAAATATTTGCTCAAGTCTACTAAGAGGTTTTATTGAATGGATAGACATCAACAATGGTCCTGAGAAAGCCATTATTCTTGATAGTGCATATCAATTTAAATTATCAATGCTAGAACAAGAAAATGAAACTTTACAAAAAAAATATTTTCTTTCATCTCAAGACCTTTCAAGAGAAGAGTTAATAATCCTTTTAGGACAATGGAAAGAGACATTTACACAATTAATAAATTCAGATTTAGACCGCGTATCAAAGGATTCCTTTAAAATTTGGTTTCTTAGCTTGGCTTCCTCCTCGATGCCATCATTAGAGAATGATGGGAGATTATTATGGAATAAGTTAATTGATGGTATTGAGCATTGTAAAAATTTTTCCATTAAGGATATTCCTTATCCGCTTAATACTGTTACTAAAAATTGAATGAATGATATCATTAAATATGCTTAGAATTATTCAATTTATGGTTCCTATGTTGCTCCTTAACTTCAGCTCTTATGCAATTGAACTTTTTGGATACAAATTATATGAAGATATCTCCCAATATCTTAATGATGGAGAGGTTAGCTATAAAAAGGATTCTATTGATCATATTTTTATTGATGAAGATCGTGTATTGATTTCCAATAAGTACCTTAATCAATATAAAATCAAATCTACCAAATCTGGAAGTATATTTGAAATACATGGATTAAATAATCAGTTAAATCTGAGTCCTGTAGAATGTCTCGATATACAAAACGAATTTATTGTATCTTTTGAAAAAAGAAATGCAGAACTTTTTTCCACAAATATAAAACAATTTCCTAATAAGCTTAAGAGTAAGATCACATGGGAAATTTACTTAGAAGAAAAAACGAATAAGAATGAATTAATCTTTAGTGTGACTTGTGATTTTAGTTTTAACAATAGAAGAATGGAAATTATCTTAAGTGATATAAATTTTTTCAACATAGAAAATCAAATATTTGATAGTGAAGAGGATATTCAAAAACAAAGTCTTGATAAGAAAGTTATTGATACTAGTGGAATATAAATTACTGAAACTTTGTTACCAAAGATAGCATATTAATAATGATATATGCTTTAATTTCTGATTTTAATTGATCATAAGTCTCCGGAATTTTATCTGTTAATTGTAAAGAAAAATCAACCAACTCATAAGCTTCATTCTTCTCCATAAAAATTTCATTTGACAGATCAAGAGCTAGCTTTTCTCTGATAACAAATAGAGCAGCCTTTTTTTTACTTAGTGGTTCTTTCAAATCAATCGGAGCTTTTTGGTTTTTTAAGTTTCATTTTAGTGCCACCTAGCTGCATTCCACCTGAGCCTTTGCAAAGGCTTTTCTTTTCTTTATCGCATTTCTCAGCCTTTTTTGCAGGTTTTTCTTCTTTTGCTTTAGGTTCCACTTCTTTTTTTTCAGTAGATATCTTTTTTTCTGTTTTAACTGCAGATGTATTATTCCCAGAAGAGGTGACATTTGCCGCCCCAATTTCAATGTTAGATAACATTTCAATGATTTGATCTTGCTTTGATTGTTTCTCTTTTTGTTTTGTCCTCCAAGATTTTGGAAGCTTAAGATCTATACAGTTTTCTGATCCACAAAAAAGAACGTCTCCTGTTTCTGTGTCAAAAAGAAACCCACCACAATTCTCAACTCCTTTTTGTGTGCAATTAGGAATATGCATCTCATATTCCGCATTTATATTTAAAGGAAGAAGTCCTATTAAGGCTATAAGAATTAAAAATCTTTTCATTTGTAGTAATCTATCACTTTTAATGGCATTTCTAAATATTTATTCATATTTAAAACTTACTCCTGGTTTAGTATTTTTTATAAATTCCTTAGATGAAATGTCGTTGAACCAATCTTTTAGCTTTGGATTATCCAATTCCCAATCTGAAGTGAAACGTAATGACGTATAGTCAAGCGCGCAAGCAATAGAAATTTGATCCATAGTTATCTCAACAGTATTAAATTCTTCAAATCTTTTTTCTATCCAAGTAATGGAACGAAGGATTTTCTTTTCATATCTTTCGATTGTTTTTTTTCTTTGTTCTTTTTCAGGAATAGCTGAAATCTCTATATATCGGTTGACCCCATTTTCCATAATACCATTAGTGATACTAATCATAGTCATACAATCCCAATATCTATCTTTAGGATATAAGGATTTACTATTTGATAGACTGTCTAAATACATGCAAATATTATCACTATCGGAAATGACTTTTCCATCTGCGATTAGAGTTGGGATTTGTCGTAGTGGATTATGCTCATCTAGAAATGTAGATTTATAAACATTAACAGTCTCTTCTTTATGTCTTATTCCTAAAACGAGAGATGCTATTTTACATTTCCTTCCAAAAGGTGAAGTTGGACCGTTATATAAAACTAAGTTATTTTCCATTTAATCAATAACGATGGCAATGGTACCCGGACTTACGCCTTCTTGATCATTTTGAATGTTAACCTCTGTGACTGTTCCATTGATTGGTGCATTATGATTAACTTCTGATTTCATCACTTCCATTATAAAAAGAACATCGCCTTCTCTGACTTCATCACCTACATTCACTAATACTTTCCATATATTTCCTGGCACAGATGTTAAGACTTCAGTTGACATATTATATTATACTCCCTTTCGTGCATAATTCAGTTTGTGCAGACCTCATTTCTTGAGACTCCTCAACTGAGATTTCTATAAATTTAAACTTTTCACTAGGTTTTGCCTGTCCTAGTTTCCAAAAAGATGCAGAAGGAACAGTGTAAGGTACAATAAAGCCCCCCATACTTGGGCCATCATTCACTAAGATGATAGGCGTTTGACCTGCAAGATTAATACCACCTATAGGGTATCCTTGATCAATTATATTAGATGGTTCATAACCATGTTCAGGAGGTTTGTTTACTGCTTTCTCCATAAAAGTTAATTGAGGCCCATCTAGTCTAAAACCTGTTCTATCACTCCTAGCTTGTAGTTTCCATTCAGCCTGCAGGAATGTTTTATATCCATTCTCATCTAACCAATCATCATTAGGTCCTCTTACTACTTCAATTTCCCATAAGCCAGATTTTGACATTTCTGGAATAGCCTCGCTTTTAACTTTCTTTCCAAAAACTCCATGAGACTTTCCTAGAGAAATTTTTTGACCTTCCTGAATGGCATGTCCATCAACGCCTCCTACACCTGCTTTATGAAATGTTGATTTAGAGTTTAACCATGAAGGAATATCAATACCTCCAGAAAAAGCTATATAGGTTCTTGCTCCATTGAGACAAAAATTGAGCTCAAGAATCTGACCTGCTTTTACTAGTATGCTTTCCCATAAAGGGATTGATTGCCCATCAACTTTTGGCTGCATGTCTGCACCGCAAATAGCAATTACATGCTCTGACTCAAACTTTAAAGAGGGACCCATAAATTGACATTCTAAAGCACCCTCATTAGGATTATTGCCAACAAGTAAATTAGCTAAACGAAAAGACCAACTATCCATAGGTCCTGATGGTGGGAATCCTTGATTGAGAAATCCTACTCGACCAGGATAGTCTTGAACAGAAGTCTCCAATCCTTTTTTAGTTACTTCAATCATTTAAAACTTCTTTTTCATATCCAAGTTGGATAGCCATTTTTTATATTCTCTAATAGAAAACTTATGATTTTCATTCACATCAAACTGATAACTGCCTTCTTCAACTTTACGTTCTATTGCCTCAAACTCTTCATAACTACAAGGATCAAATTTAATTCTATCTCCAGGCTTGAACAAACAGATATTATTTTTGAAAACTGAAAAACGTTTATCCGGATCCCAAATTGGAACAGGCGTTCTTCCAAATATTTGATATCCGCCAGGAAGTCTGTCAGGATAGATGGCAGTAGATGATCCGCCCATCCCAACTGTACCTCTTGGTGTCCAGGTCCTTGGTGGATTGTATTTAGGAGCGGTTAATTTACATCTAGGGTCTAAAGGCATTGTGAAAGGTAGTCCTGGCCAAAAACCCAATGACGCTACCCAATACTCGGTTCCAGAATGAAGTCGAACAAAATGTTCAACGTTTTCAAGGTTATTTAGCTCAACTATAAACTCAGGATCATTTTTTTTAAAAGCGATTTTAGACTTATAGTCATCAACAGCTTCCTTAGTCCATTTATCTAAATAAACTGTAGGAAATTTAAATAATCTACTTTCAACAACCGCATCGTCTGATGATTTTAAGCTTTTGACTAATTCACCAAGTTCTTTTTTAAGATCGTTAAATTTTATTTCATCAGAATTATAATGAACAATCATAGATGCAAAACATGGGAGCGTTTCATATACGCCTTTTATATTAGCAGCCTCAATGGCTTTGGCTAAACCTTGTGCTTTAAAATTAAGCTCTAAATTCATTACATTACCAAATTCAACAAGAAGATATTTATCACCTCCTGGGAGGTATTTTGGTTCAGCATACTCTCCATGAAATATATTTGACTTTATATTATTAGTTTCGTGTATTTGAAGTTTTGGATAGCTTCCATCAGGATTAATATGTCTTTTAATAGAGGGCTTTTGTATTTTTGATTTGGAAGTTTTTAAATTATGAGGGTACATTTTTTTAAATGCAGAATAATCATCAATATTTTTTTGAGAAAAAAATAAAGTCTCCTCTTTTTTAATGTCATTATTAACCAGATTACTTTCAAGAAGGTCAAACTTACTTGTATCTTTGTTTTGATAGGTAAATCTTAGTTTCTTAGCTTCTTCTTTTTGCTGAGCATTTTTTTTAACAAGGGGATTTACATTCTCTGACAAACTAATTTTGCTAAATAAATCAATATCTGATGTTTTATATTTTTGGACCATTCAATTTAAAAGTATTTAATTTTAATTTTGTCTGTCTGATCTGATTTTTTTTTGAAATCAACTACTTTAATATTAGTAGGTTTTGAAGGAGCTTGAGTTACCTTAGCTGCAATAACTTTATCATCATTACCCTGACTATTTTTTGTAGTAACATTTTGGCTTGAGAGAGATGTCTTTTTTGTGTGACCAAACATTCCTTCTAAAATAATATTAGGATCAATTTCATCTTTTTCAAAAGTTTCAAAGATGCTTCCATCTCGAAAAACAAGTACGCGATGACAAAGGCCAATAAACTCCTCTAGTTCACTAGAAAGAAATATCACTGTTCCTCCCTCATTTACAAAGATCCTTAAATGTTTATAAAGATCCCTCTTAGCGCCTACATCAATCCCTCTAGCTGGATCGTTAAGAATTAAAATTTTAGGTGTAGTTGTAAAAGCCCTGGCAATCATAACTTTTTGTTGATTGCCGCCACTTAGTGAAGTTATGAGATTATTTTTAGGCCCGGTTTTTATGCTTAGCCTCTCAACTTCCCAATCAAAAATTCCATTTAATTCTATCCATTTAATAAAACCTAAAAATCCCCCTGAGGTTTTTGCCTGCTTGCCTTTATAAAGGGGGATAACCATATTTTCATAGATGCTCATATTTGGAAATATTCCTTCTTTTTTTCTATCTCCCGAGACATACCCAATACCACTTTTTTTAGCTTCTAATAAGCTTTCAACTTTTTTAAATTCTTTTTTTGTTAACTCTCTTTCCTCATCAGATTGCTTAACAACTACTTCTCCACTCAAGGGTTGATCGATACCAGATAAAGCTTTTACAAAATTATCTTGTCCTTGCCCATCAAGGCCAGTCACTCCTAGTATTTCACCTTTGGGAAGTTCGAAATTAATTTCTGCACCATCTTCCCATACTTTTAAATTTTTTGATGATAAGACTATCTCATTAGTTTTAGAAAGAGGGGGCGTAGATCTATTTTCTGAAGCGGTAGAAAATTTTTTATCTCCTGTCATGAGGCGGAGCAAGTTTTTTTCTGTTATTTCATCTCCCGCTAAAACACCTACGTCTTTCCCATCTCTCATTACTGTTGCCCTATCACTTATTCGAACCAATTCTGCAATTCGATGAGTTACAATAAATATTGCAGCACCCTGATCACGCAATGATCTCATTTTAGTAAAAAGTCTCTCTGTTGAGTCAAAGTCCAAAGCGGCTGAAGATTCATCTAAGATTAGAACTTTTGGATTTCTTAAAAAAGCCCTTCCAATTGTTATCCAGGCTTTCATCCCTAAAGAAAGTTGGCTAGCTATGGTGTACGGATCCACGAATTCACCGGCAAGCTCCAACATAATTGAGGCAGCTTTTTCAACTTTTTCACGATGATTTAATTTTTTGCCAAAAAATGAGTCATACCCAATAAATAAATTTTCATAAACAGTTGCCTCTTCGGCAATCATGACTTCCTGAAATACTGTCGAAATTCCAACTTTTTGTGCCTCAATAGGTGAGTTGGGAGAATGGCCCATTATTGAAACCTTACCTTTATCTAAAGGAAGAACGCCCGAAATTACTTTAGCTAAAGTGCTTTTACCACATCCATTACCACCAACGATGGCATGTATTTCACCAAAATTTGCTTTGAAATTAACTCCGTTTAGAGCTTTTGTAACGCCAAAAGATTTTTCAGCATCTTGGACGTATATGTCCCCTCCAGTTTTTGGGGAAGATAGCGCTTGATCTTCAGAAGCGCTATCTTGAATTTGTTTCTCATTCATTAATGACTGAGTATTAAATTAAAGGCTCACCATTATCAAAGAAGTTGTTTAGATAATCGTCACTTGCCCAGTTTTCAATTCCAACAGTTCTAAACTCACTAGAGTTTCTGTCGCAATCTTCAGGAACAAATGATTGGATAGTTTCTACATCTTCTTCATAAGGAGGCACAAGAATAGATTGCATCTTTAAGCCTTGACCCTGCATAGTTCTAAGCAAAACATTCATTGCAAATTCTGCATCGTCTCCTGGAGGCCATGTATAAATTGCTCTATCGATGAAATCAGGATTATTTCTCCAATAACAGAAAGCTCCAATCTCTCCACCTAGGGCCATTGGCACCATCGGTCTACCGGATGATTCTAATGCATTTAATGCACCAGACTCACCAGAAGATTGAACTGCAAAACCATGTACTTCTGTGGTGTTCGCAGATAACCATTTTTGAAGTTCTGCTTGAGCAATTTGTGGAGTCCACATATGTGCTATTTCAGCTACCACAGTAATGTCAGGATATTCTGCCAAGGCTCTTAACATCCCAGCATGCTGAGAGTCAGAGGCTGAAGCACCTGGAATACCCTCCATGACAATAACGTTTCCCTCACCGCCAATAGTCTCGGCTAACCAAGAACCAATATAGTAACCACCTAAAGCGTAGTTAACTGATGTACTGATTGCATATTCTGATGTCAAAAAACCTGTCATTGATGCAGTTGGAACACCTTTTCCGTATGCATATTCAATGGTTGGATTTAATGCGACTGGGTTTGAACAACAAACAATAAGTCCATCAACACCCTGATCAACTAATTGTCTCATCTGCTGAATTTGAACAGCATCTTTTAGGTTAGATTGAGTAACTACGATATCATTTAAGAGACCTGCTTCCTTCATCTTAGGAAGGTAGTCACCGTATAGTCTTTCCATAACACCTTTTCTCCAAAGGTTACCAGCATAAGAACTTGCGTATCCAATAGTCCACGGTAGTGGTCTATCACTTTTCCAATTTCTATAAACACTTTCACCCAAAGGCTGCATAGGGTCCATAAAATCAGGATTATAAACAAAGTCCCTAATGTCGGCAGGTATTTCATCTAGGATATCAGCGTTTGAAGTTCCCGCGATACCGATGAAACTAATAGCAAAAATAGCTATAAATTTTCTTAGCATTGCCATTTAATTCCTCCTTACTTATTTA
>JAQWPC010000062.1:0-4438 GCA_029245555.1 Alphaproteobacteria bacterium | reverse complement strand
TTAAACATCACTTCCCCATCCCATGGCAGTCATAAATGCATTATGCTCTGAAGTTGTGTCAAGTCTTGATAGTTGAGCAACAACATTAATATTACTTTTCAAAACAATTGAATATGGTTTTTCTCTGGGTAATTTTTGACCATTAATCTCAATGTCATCTATTCTAAGATGAATACTTCTTTTACCATGCATCGTAAAAATATAATTTTCTATAGGGTCTTGATCTTCGTATAAAAAGTCTAAAACTATGTTTGCAGGATTTTGATCATAATTGATAATACATAAAGACTCGTGCCCAAATTGATCACCATGACTTGAAGTTTTATAAGGATGGCCTTTAGCAGGCAAAAAGGCATCAGGAAATGCCCATATTTTTTTTCCTAAAGCTTCACTCATTTTTTCTTCTCAATGTTCTCACAAAAGATGGAAAACCAATACTTAAAATTAAAAGTAATCCTGTGAAGATTATGATACCCACACCAGGAACATTTAGCAAACCCAATCCAAATGATAACATCCCTAAGATAAATATTGATATAACAACTCCTAAGATAGATCCTGATCCTCCGTATATGTACACTCCCCCCAAGACAACCATGGTTATAATCTCTAATTCCCAACCAAACGCAATATTAGGCCTCACACTTGAGAGCCTGCCAGATAAAAAAATAGCTGCAATAGCTGAAAATAGACCATTAAGTGTAAACAAGACAAAGGTATATTTGTCTACTGCGATACCCGTGTATTGGGCAGCATCAGGGTTATTGCCAATGGAATATATTTTTTTTCCAACAGTGGTTTTATGAAGAATAAATGCAAATACTAGTGCTAGTAAAATGAATGTAAGGAAAGCATAAGGTATGTATCCAAAAAGATAACCACTACCTAAATTACTAACAATCTTTGGAAACTTATTATAATAGGAGTCCTCTAAGAAAGAATAAGCTAGTCCCCTAAACAGAGACATTGTTCCAATGGTGACAATGATTGAAGGAATTGCAAACTTAGTAATGATAGCTCCATTAAAGGCACCACACAAAGCACCACTTAGTAAAGTTAATGATATTACCAACCAAGTGTCATAGCCTAGACTGGTTGTATACCCTAAGACAACCGAAGAAACTGCAATAATGGAAGCTACGGATAAATCAATTTGTCTGGCGATTATTACAAAGGTCATTGTCAGTGCAATAATAGCTTTTTCACTAAAAAGAAAAGTGCTGTCGATAAGATTATATAAATCTAAAAAATAAGGTGTGAGATTAGAGTTTATTATTAAAATAGTAATTAAAACAACAAATAGAATAAATTCTTTTTTGTATAGAATATCTAATAACTTAAATGGAGGTTTATCGGGTATCATGCTCATTAATTTTCAACCATTATTGTTTTTTCTTTTCGTTGTTCAGTTTTTGTATTGATGATTATTGCTAGTAAGATAATTGCACCTGAGATGGCTAATTGCCAAAACTGAGAAATATCCACTGCAGGCAAAGCATTTCGAATAAGACCAATTAGTAAAGCACCTAAAACACATCCAAGAACTGTTCCCACGCCACCCATAACACTAATTCCTCCAACAACACATGCTGAGATTACAGTGAGTTCAAATCCGATTGCAATTTGTGTGGAAGCAACAGAGTAACGAGCAACCCACAAGTATCCACAAAGCCCAGCAAAAAAACCTGATAGTGAATACGCCATAATAATGTATTTATTCTCATTAATACCTATATATTTCGCGGCATCTGGGTTACCTCCCAGCGAGTAAAGATTTCTTCCAAAGCGAGTGTGATTAAGCAAAATGTATATAACTATAAAAACTGCAACAGCTAACCAAAACAGAAAAGATAAAGATAAAAATTTTACATGTATCAAGGCTAGAAAGTCTTCAGAAAATTCATTTGAGTAGACCTGTTTGCCGTCACTGACAAAATAAATTAAGCCTCTATAAATACTTAACGTACCCAGGGTAGTAACAATGAAAGGTACTTTTAAAATAGCAATAGATATGCCGTTTAAGACACCTAAAAATGTTCCTATCAAACAGGAAAGAGCTATAAAATAGTATACTGGTAATTCTGGATGAACTGTGGAAAGTAATGATATGAGCATCCCAGAGAGTGCAAGGTTTGAGGCAACTGATAAGTCAATTGCACGTATTAAAATTACAATCATTTGACTTAAAGCAAGAATAATAAGAATAGAAGTATCAGTTAAAACATCAGATATACTTTTAGGTGTTACAAAAAGAGGGTTAGCAAATCCCACGCCGATTAGTCCAATCAAAATAATTGAAAATAAAATAAAATCTCTATTAATTAAAATTTTCTTCATAGCTCACCACTTGCTAACTTAACTATTTGTTCTGATGAAGCTTTTTTGACATCTAATATGTCTCTTATAAGTCCTCTGTACATTACCACCACTCTATCGCACATTCCTAATATCTCGGGTAGCTCTGAGGAGATCATCATTATAGACATTCCATCTTCAACTAGTTCTCCCATAAATTCGTGAACAGCAGATTTTGATCTTACATCTATACCTTTAGTGGGTTCATCAAGTATTAATACTTTAGGTTTTGTTGAAAGCCACTTAGCTATAACAGTTTTTTGCTGATTTCCTCCTGAGAGGCTCTGGGTTAATTGACTCCAATAAGAAACTTTAATATTTAATTTTTCCTGCATAGCGGAAGCATTTTTGATTTCTTTGAGAGTGTTCATTACGTAAAAGTTGGAATTTCTATCCATTATGGCCATATTAATATTATCTTTGACAGACATTAAGCCTGTCATTCCCAACTGCTGTCTTTCTTCTGAAAGATAAACTATACCTTGATCAATGGCATCACTGGGCTTTGTAATTGAAATTTTTTGGTCATTAAACAGTATCTCTCCTTCATCAAGTTTAGTAATGCCAAAAATAGATTTCATGATTTCTGTTCGACCAGATCCAACTAAACCATAAAAACCTAAAATTTCTTTTTTTCTCAAGTTAAAATTTATATTTTTAAACTGAGTTTTTTTAAATAAGTTACGAACCTGAAAAATTTCATTTTCTATTGTGACATTATTTTTAGGAAAAATTTTATTTACTTCTCGGCCAGCCATATGCGTAATTAATTGGTCTTTATTGGTATTAGAAATCAAATCAGATTTGATAAGCTCACCATCTCGTAATACGGTAAACTCATCACATACTTCCATTACCTCATCTAATTTATGAGAGATAAATACAATAGATTTATTTTGATTTTTAAGATTTCGAATAATTGCATAAAGTTCATTAATTTCTTTCTGTGAAAGGGAGGCAGTGGGTTCGTCCATAATTACTATATCAGCATCATGAATAAGCGATCTAGATATTTGTACAATATGACGTTGTGCGATACTAAGATCTTTAATCTTTTCATTTGGTTCAATATTGGCTTCAAGATCTTTGAGTAATTGGAGAGTCTTGTCCTGCATTGAACTCCAGTCAACTAAACCATTCGATTTAGTAAGATGGTTACCAATAAAAACATTCTCTGTGACAGTTAATTCATCAAACATTACTGACTCTTGATGAATTGCAGAAATACCCAAAGATAAAGAAATACTTGGATCAGATATAGACTGTTGTTTATTATTTAAAAGAATAGAACCGCTATCTGGTTGATAGACACCGCAAAGAATTTTGACTAATGTTGATTTGCCTGCTCCGTTTTCTCCCAGGAGAGCATGAATGCTATTTTCTTTAAGTTGAAAATCAACGTCTTGGAGTGCTTTTACTCCATGGAAATTTTTAGAAATATTTTTAAGCTCAAGTTTCATTTGAAAACACACGACCACTAGGTGATCGTGTGTATAAATATTTATTAAATTAAAAGATTTCTGCGAATTTATCTATGTTTGATGCATCAAAGATAAAAGGATCCGCCATCGCCGCATTATTACCCGCACCGACACAAATCTCTCCCATTCTACCTACTGGGATACATTCACCTTCTTGACCAGAATAAGCACCAGTCGCAATTTGATGTGATAAATATACAGCTGAGTAACCTAAATCAATTGGGTTCCAAATTCCAAATTGAACTGCAGAGCCATTTTTAACATGTGCTTTCATTTCGCTTGGAAGTCCTAGTCCAGTTACAAAAACCTTACCAACTAAACCTTGGTCTTCAACTGCCTTTGCTGCAGCTACGATACCTACAGAGGTTGGGGCTATGATACCTTTTAAGTTAGGATGTTTCTTGAAAAGACCCAATGCTTCTTGGTAACTCTTGTCAAAAAGGTCGTCACCATAAACAGTGTCTACCCATTTCATTTTTGAGTATTCAGGCTTAGCAAATTCTTTTTTCATCTCTTCTATCCAAGCGTTCTGGTTAGTTGCTTGACTAGTAGCACTTAAAATTGCGAACTCACCTTCATCACCCATTGAATTCTTCATCCAC
>JAQWPC010000052.1:0-3744 GCA_029245555.1 Alphaproteobacteria bacterium | reverse complement strand
CGCTTTCTTCATCACACCATCAAGAATTCTAACTAAAACTGTTACTCCTAGATAATTATCATACCAACTATCAACTAATAGTGCTTTCAATTCATCATCTTCTGTCTTTGGAGGGGGTAATTTAATAATTAACTGATCAATAAGTTCCTTAACTCCCTGACCTGTTTTTGCAGAGACAAGTAAAGACTCAGAGGTATCAATTCCTATCGTTTGCTCAATATCTTCTTTAACTCTATCTGGCTCAGAAGCTGGTAAGTCTGCTTTATTTAAAACAGGTAAAATTTCATGATTAGCATCTATTGCTTGATATGCATTAGCTAATGTTTGAGCCTCAACGCCTTGCGTACTATCAACAACCAGCAAAGAACCTTCACAAGCAGATAGTGATCTTGACACCTCATAAGAAAAATCAACATGACCAGGAGTATCTAAAATATTCAGTTGGAATGTTTCGCCAGAGTCACTCTTGTAATCCAATCTTACAGTTTGTGCTTTAATAGTAATTCCTCTTTCTCTTTCAATATCCATGGAGTCTAAAATTTGATCTTTCTTAGTACGATCATCCATACCTCCACAAATTTCAATAATTCGATCAGCTAGTGTTGACTTACCATGGTCAATATGAGCTACTATTGAAAAATTTCTAATATTAGAAATTCCCATTAAGATCGTAACTTTGCTTGGAATTTATCTGAAATTTTATTAATAATATTTTGATGTATTTGTTCTAAGTCTTTTTCATCTAATGTTTTGTCGATAGATTGGATTGTAATTTTAAAAGTAATACTTTTATTATCTTCACCAATATCAGGAGAAAGGTATTCATCAAAAAATTCTACTTGGCGTATTAGTTTTTTATCAATCCCAGTTAGAACTCGATAAACCTCATATAAATTTTGATCTTTTGCAAAGATAAAGGAAAAGTCTTTTTCGCTATATTGAAAATCCGACTCTTGAATTTTGATATTACTTTTTCGAGCCATGGTATCAATTGGTAAGTTTTCAAAGTAAATTTCAAAGCAATATGTATTGGATAATTTTGGAAAATTTTCTAATATTAAAGGATGAACCTTACCATACCTAGCGATCATTTTTTTTCCCATATTTAATTCTGCAGATTGGCCTGGATGATAGTGGTTGCTCTGAGAGCGACTTATATTAAATTGCTTAATATCAAAGTTTAGTGTTTTTAAAAAAGTTGAAACCTCTGTTGTTAATGAATAAAAACTATACTCAGGTAACGGAGTCTTCTTATTCAAAAAATCTAATCTTGAGGAGATGCCAAATAAAATATTCTCTTGAAAATTCGAAGTATGATATATTGGTCCGACTTCAAAGATATTGAGGTTTTTATTTCCTTTTTTTCTATTAGACTCTAGAGCTTCAAGATGATTGTAAAGCATTGAATTTCTCATGAATGCATGCTCTTCACTAATACCATTAGTAAGCATTAAAGATTTATCTCCATCTAAAAACTTATGAGCATCAGCAGAATGAAAAGAAAATGTAATAATTTCATTATAATTATTAGCAATAAGAGATTTCTTTAATTTTTTGATTACTTTGTTTTTTTTGTTATTCAATGAGGATTTAACATTAATCAACTCCTCGGAAGTGGTATTAGGTGCTGTAACTTTTATATTATCGTAACCAAAGACACGGATTATTTCTTCAATTAAGTCTATTGGTTGTCGGATATCATTTCTCCATGAAGGAACAACTACGACGCAATTATTATCATTCATACCTTCTACTTTAAAAAAAAGTTTATTTAGAATGTTAGTTTGATCTTCTTTAGATAAATCTATTCCAATAATTTTTTTAAAAAAACTAAAATCATAAGGTATTTCAATTTTATCTATTTTGATATTTCCAGCTGAAATATTTTTACTGACTGTTCCACCACATATCTGATTAATTAAAAAAGTGGCGTATTCAAGCCCCTCTTCAACCATTGCTTTATCAAGACCTCTTTCAAATCGATATCTAGCATCTGAATTAATTCCTAATTTCCTACCTGTCTTTGCTACTTTTGAAGGATCAAACAATGCCACCTCTAAAAAAACATTTTTGGTAGTTTCCGTACACCCACTTTCAAGACCACCTATCACACCAGCAATTGCCAAAGGTTTATTCTGATCAGCTATTACAGTAGTCGATGCATCCAAATGATACTCTTTGTTATCCAAAGCAAGAATTTTATCTTTGTCAGTGGCCAAATTCATAGTCAAGGAATTGCCTATCTTGTCCGCATCAAATACATGAAGAGGCCTTCCCAAATCAATAGTGATATAGTTTGTAATATCAACCAGTGCATTAATCGGTCTTAATCCGATACTTATAAGTCTTTGTTGTAGCCATTCTGGTGACTTTAAATTTGATACATCTTTAAAAAAACGACTAACCACATAATCACAATTATTATCGTCTTCAGCTATAGACCATTTTATAGGGCTTTCAAATTGAAGCTCATCAATCTTTTTAAAATTTAATGGCTTAAGCTTACCTATATCTTTTGCAGCAAGATCTCTAGCTATACCTCTGACCCCTAAACAGTCCCCCCTATTTGGAGTAATGCCTATTTCAAAAATTGGATCATTCAAACCTAGAGCTGTGACAGCATCTGTGCCATTTGAATAGTCTTTTGAGATCTCAATGATTCCCTCATGGTCATCACTTAAATTTAGCTCTCTTTCAGATAGCATCATTCCCTCTGAGATTTCACCTCTGATCTTTCCTTTTTTTAAAGTAATATCTGAACCGGGGATATGCATTCCATCAGTTGCAAAAATTCCTTTTAGTCCTTTTTTTACATTGGGGGCACCACAAATAACTTGAAATTGTTTTTTTCCTCCATTGTCCACCTGGCATATATTTAATCTATCTGCATTAGGATGTTTTTTGAAATCTACTATTGTTGCTACAACAAAATTTGAGTATGAGGAATAGTCAGAAAAACTCTCAAGTTCTAAACCCAAATTTGTTAATGCATCCCCTATTTGTTCAGGAGATATATCTGTCTCAAGATGTTGTAAAAGCCATTGATAAGTAAACTTCATTAGTAATCTCCCAAACCAAATCCACTCTTAGAAGTCCAATTGATATTACCGCTAAAAAATGCCCTAATATCTTTTAAGCCATGTTTGAGCATTGTAATACGGTCAAGCCCGACACCAAATGCAAAACCTTGAAAAACACTGCTATCAATTTTACAATTCTCTAGAACTATAGGATTTACCATTCCACAACCTAATATCTCCAACCATTTATCACCCTCTCCTATTCGAAGCTCATTATTGGTAATACTGTATGCAATATCCATCTCAGCAGATGGCTCCGTAAAGGGAAAGTAACTTGGTCTAAAACGAACTTTTAAATTATGTACTTCAAAAAATTTCTTACAAAACTCAATTAATGTGCCTTTAAGGTCACTCATGTTGGCACTTTCATTGATAAATAATCCCTCTACTTGATGAAACATAGGGGAATGTGTTGAATCCGAGTCACATCGATAAGTCCTTCCAGGTGCTATGATTTTTATAGGAGGTTTTTGATTAATCATTGTACGAATTTGGACAGGACTTGTATGAGTTCGTAAAACCATGGGTAAACCATTTTCATCCTTATCCTCTATATAAAAGGTATCTTGCATTTCTCTTGCAGGATGGTCTTCTGGAATATTAAGTGCTGTAAAATTATAAAAATCAGTTTCAATATCAGGTCCTTCTGCTACTGAATAACCCA
>JAQWPC010000060.1:0-3300 GCA_029245555.1 Alphaproteobacteria bacterium | reverse complement strand
TAAGTGAAGTTAAGTTTTATTTAACGAATTGAATTATACTAGTATGCGCGAAGTCACCAAAGCGGTTACCCTTTTTAATAATCCTAGTATACCCACCATTTCTATCTTTATTTTGTGATGAAATTTCATTAAACAATTTTTGGCAAGCCTCTTTATTATTAAACAGCTTAGATAAAACATATTTACGATTACTAAGATTATCTACTTTAGCTTTAGTAACTAATTTTTCTATAAAAGGCCTTAGTTCTTTTGCCTTCACAGTAGTAGTAGTAATAGTTTCATGTTTAATTAAACTAATAGAGAGATTCTTAAGTAAAGCAAGCCTATGAGAGGAAGTTCTATTTAGTTTTCTTTGTTTAAGTCCGTGTTTCATTATACTTTAAAAGGATCCTCATATTTTTTAGATAGTTCTTCAATGTTTTCGGGTGGCCATCCAGGTAAATCCATACCCATAGATAAACTCATTGAGGAAAGTACCTCTTTTATTTCATCTAATGATTTTCTACCAAAATTTGGTGTTCTTAACATCTCACCTTCAGTCTTTTGAACCAAATCACCAATATAAAAGATATTATCATTTTTAAGACAATTAGCTGATCTTACAGATAGTTCTAATTCATCAACTTTCTTTAAAAGGTTTTTATTGAATTGCGGCTCTTTGGATGATTGAAGTTTTTTTCTATCATCCTCAGATGGCTCTTCAAAATTAATAAATGGCTTTAGTTGATCTTGCAATATTCTAGCAGCTAAAGCTGCAGCATCATCAGGAGAAACAGTTCCGTTAGTTTCAATATCTAGTATTAATTTATCAAATTCCGTATCTTGGCCAATTCTTGAGTTTTCAACACTAAAAGAAACTCTCTTAACTGGGCTAAAGGTTGCATCAAGCATCATTTGCCCTACGCTCTTACCTTCATTGTCTTTATTTTTTTCAGCTGAAATATAACCCTTATTAACGTCTAAAAAGATTTCTAAGTTAACTTCCCTATTAGAGTCAACGTTCATAATTACAGTATCTTTATCGACTATTTCAACTTCGGGGTTTTCATCAAAATCTGAAGATAAAACTTCTTTTGGGCCTTTAACATTTAAAGATAACTTTTGAGTATGATTACTTTTAGCATTAAAAGTAACATTTTTTAAATTCATAATAATATCTGTTACGTCTTCCCTGACGCCTTCGATAGTAGAGAATTCGTGAAGAACTCCATTGATCTTAATTGATGTTATTGCTGTACCTTGGAGAGAAGATAAAAGAACCCTTCTTAGTGCATTACCTAGAGTTGTACCAAAACCTTTTTCAAGGGGTTCAATTACAACTGTTCCGAATTTTTTATTATCACTTATTTTATAATCGACTTTATTAGGTTTGACTAATGTAATCCAATTGTTCTCTATCAATTTTTAACTCCTGTTAATTAAGGTTATACTCTTCTTTTTTTCTTTGGTCTGCATCCATTATGAGGAAGCGGGGTAACATCTTTGATGTTATTAATAATGAAACCGATATTTTGTAAAGCTCTGAGCGCAGATTCACGACCAGAACCAGGACCCTTCATCAATACATCAAGTTTTCTAAGTCCTACATCGTAAGCTTTTTTACCAGCAGCATCCGTTGCGATTTGTGCGGCATATGGAGTAGATTTTTTAGAACCACGAAAGCCCATTGATCCACTTGAAGACCAAGATACTGCATTACCACTAGTATCAGAAATAGTTACGATAGTATTATTAAATGAACTTTTAATGTGAACAACACCGTTTTGTCCAAAATTTTTTTTTATTTTTTTCTTATCTGAAGATTTTTTTTCGTTTTTTGCCATTTTTTACTATTTAGTTACTTTCTTTTTTCCGGCAATAGCAACAGCTTTACCTTTTCGTGTTCTCGCATTTGTATGTGTTCTTTGTCCTCTTGTAGGGAGTTGTCGTCTATGCCTTAAACCACGATAACAACCTAAGTCCTTTAACCTTTTAATATTTTGAGATACAACTCTTCTTAAGTCACCTTCAACTGTATAACTTTCATCAATAGATTTTCTAATTTTTGCAATATCATCCTCTGAAAAATCTTTAATTCTTTTAGTATGATCAAGGCCATTTGCTAGAAGAATATCCATAGCAAATTTTGGACCAATACCATGAATATAAGTAAGAGAAACTAATGCTCTTTTATTTACTGGTAAATTAACGCCTGCTATTCTTGCCAATTGAGATCTCCTGAAGGAGTGAAATTATTAAAAAAGTATTTAAAAGTCAATATAAAATGCATTAATTTATACTTAGTTTTTCTATTATTTTTTGACTAATTAGAGGAATTTCATTATTTGCATCTATATTTATCACCTCATAGAACTCAGATAGTGAGTTAGTAATTTCTGTATGAGATTGCTTATAAATACCTAGTCTTTTTTCAAAAACACTATCATCAGCTCTAGACTCTTCTTGGGATCTTTTTTTTATCCTTTGAAGTAATTCATCGTCAGAGACTGTAAAGTTAATTATATTGATAGCATTATCATAAAATATATCTTTTAAAGCTAATGCTTGGGTAGAACTCCTAGGAAAACCATCTATTAAAATCTGTTCATCTTTCAAACTTTCAACTTTTTCTTTTAGAACTGATATGACAACAGTATCTTCAATAAGATCACCATTATCCATTTTATTTTTAATTTCATCACCTAAAAGGCTTCCATCGTTAGATTTATCTTTTAATAAAGAACTTACAGTTAATATATGAAGATTAGGTAGCTTAGTATCTTTTAAAATTTGAGCCTGAGTTCCCTTACCTGATCCTGGAGGGCCAATAAAAACTATAACCATTTACTTTTATACATTTTATTTTTACTGAGAATTTTTTCATACTGTGAAGTAAATAAATGTGTTTGAATTTGTGAGAAAAAGTCCATAGCGACAACAACAACAATTAGTAAACTAGTGCCGCCTAAATAAAATGGCACAGAAAGTCTTGCAATTAAAAACTCAGGAATTAGCGCTATTAATCCAAGATAGACAGCGCCTACAAAAGTTAATCTATAAATTACATGCTCTAAGTATTCAGCTGTTTGCTCTCCTGGTCTATACCCTAAAACAAATCCTCCATTATTCCTAAGGTTATCAGCTTGTTCCTTAGGATTGAATACAATACCAGTATAAAAAAATGCAAAAAATACAATAAGTCCAAAAAAGAAAATCATATATAGAGGCTTTCCATGGGAAAGGTAAAAACCTAAGCTTGACAAAAATCCTGTACTGTCAGGTGAAAAATTTGAGATGGTATTAGGGAATAACAAAAGTGAA
>JAQWPC010000059.1:0-8329 GCA_029245555.1 Alphaproteobacteria bacterium | reverse complement strand
TTCACTTTTTAGCTATAAAAGATATGGCAGGTTTGTGTAAGCCCAAAGCTGCAAAAATCCTTTTTAAGGAATTGAAAAAAAATATAAAAATTCCAATTCATTTTCATACGCATGATACTAGCGGGAATGGTATTGCTTCATTGTTAAACGCCTCTGATGCTGGTGTAGATATCGTTGACGTTGCTATTGACTCTTGGTCTGGTTTTACATCACAGCCTAGTTTTGGTGCAATTGTTGAATCACTGGACGGTAACTCCCGAGACCCTAAAATCTCATCTGCTGTTGTGAGAACAGCTGCTAATTATTGGGAGGGCGTAAGAAAACAATATCAACCCTTTGAAAGTAAGACTCGTACAAGTATGTCGGAAGTTTATCTGCATCAAATGCCCGGAGGTCAATATACCAACTTAAGAGAACAGGCACGCTCAATGGGCATAAATGATGCAAGGTGGCCAGAGCTTGCATCTATGTATGCTGAAGTAAATAAAATCTTTGGCGATGTTATTAAAGTAACCCCAATCTCTAAAGTTGTAGGAGACATGGCTATTTACATGTTAGCTAATAATATTCAAATTTCTGATATTTTAGATCCTAAAAAAGATGTTGGCTTCCCTGCTTCGGTTATTGAATTCTTTAGCGGTCGTTTAGGCCAACCTTATAAAGGCTTCCCTAAGTCTCTTCAAAAAAAGATTTTAAAAGGAAAAAAACCAATATCTTATCGTTTTGGCTCCAAGTTGCCTTCGCTTAATATCAAAAATCGAACGAAAGAATTAGAAAAAAACTTTAAAGAAAATATATCTGAAAAAGATACTTTATCACAAATATTCTTCCCTGAAGTTTTTGATGGGTATATGAAGCATAAAAAACAATTTGGTAACACTAGTGTCATTCCAACCTCAAATTATTTCTTTGGAATGAATACTGGTGAGGAAATTTATGTTGCTATTGAGCCCGGAAAGACACTAATAATTAGGTATTTCACTCTTAGTGAGCCTAATGAAAAAGGATATCGAACTGTATATTTTGAATTAAATGGACAGCCCCGATCTGTAGATATCAAGGACCACTCTATCGCTGTGGATGATCTTGCAAAAGAAATGGCCGACTCAAGCAATAAGGAACATGTTGCAGCACCCATACCTGGGTTGCTTGTAGACGTGGCGGTTACAGAGGGTATTAAGGTTCAAAAAGGAGCTAAGCTCTGCACTATTGAAGCAATGAAAATGGAAACAGTAATTTATGCTGATCAAACTGGAACGGTTAATAAAATACTAGCTTCTGCAGGCGAAAATATTGATGCTAACCAACTCCTCTTTATCATAAAATAATTCTTTCCCTCAATTTATATGATACTTTTGACTTGTGCTTAAAAAAATTTTCACAGCAAAACATCGGGGATTTTGTGCTGGAGTAGAACGGGCTGTTGAAATAGTTGAAAAAAGTTTAATCAAGTATGGTGCTCCAGTATACGTTCGTCATGAAATAGTTCATAATAAATTTGTTGTTAATAATCTAAAAAAAAAAGGTGTCATCTTTGTTGAGTCATTAGATGAAGTTCCTCAAGAAACTAATCAGCCTGTAATATTTTCTGCTCACGGGGTTGCAAAAAGAGTAATTGAAAAAGCGAAGAACTACAATTTACTTTTCTATGATGCTATCTGTCCTCTGGTAAGTAAAATTCATAAAGAAATTACTCTGTTAGAGAGTCAGGGGTATCAAATAATTATGATTGGTCATGAAGGACATCCTGAGGTAGAAGGCACAGCAGGACAATTAAAAGACATGGGTAGCTTAACACTTCTTCAAATATTATCTGATGTAGAAAAACTATATTTTTCATCAGATCAAAAACTGGCTTATATTACCCAAACAACGCTTTCAGTATTTGATACACAAGAAATAGTTGATGCCTTAGAAAAAAAGTTTCCAAAAATTTTAGCACCTAAGAAGTCAGATATTTGTTATGCTACATCTAATAGACAAACATCAATACAAGAGATGGCAAGAAAAGTAGATGCTATTTTCGTTGTTGGTGCATTTAATAGTTCCAATTCTATTAGACTAGTTGAAACTGCCAAAAGATTTGGCTGTAATCACAGTGAACTCATTGAAAATATTAATAATTTTGACTGCACACAATTAAGTCAATTTAAATCTATAGGATTAACAGCAAGTGCATCTGCACCAGAAGAGCAACTTAATATGCTTATAGAAAAAATTAAGTCAAAGTTTACAGTCGATGTTATTGACTACAAAGAAGACGAAAATATTACTTTCAAAGTACCAAACTTTCTTAATTAAATTTTTTTCGATAAAAATAATCAATCAAAGCCATATGAGGTAAGGTTAAAGCTGCAAGGCCTATAAATATAGTTTTTATAAAAGACTCACTAAAAGAAAAGTTATTACTCAAATAAATTATAGCAATACAACCACTTAACCAAGTTACTATAGTAAAAATAGCAGTCGATTTAAAAACAAAATTTTTATTAGTTATATGATTATTAATATTTATTAATATTGCCTTAACGTGTTTGGCTGTGTGAACAAAACAAAAATATAATGCAAAACCTGTTAAGGGATCTAGTTGGGATATGATAATTACTATGGCAATCATCTCTATCAATCCCCATCGCATTTTTGTAATGGAAAAACTATAATATAAATATATTAAGGTCAGAGCCATATAAATAAGATATGGGACGTATAGATAGTCTTGAAAAAGATAAAACTTTTCATTCGATAAAAATGAAAAAATCTTAAATACCTCTTCAGTATGAAAAAATATGACTCCAAAAATAATATTCATTCCGTGAGTAAGAGTTATTAGCCATTTTAGTCTGCTAACACCTAAGAAGGACCAATCACAAAGTCCAAAATGAATTATGCTCATAAGGAGAAAAAGAAGTAATGCGATTATGGGAAAATAAATCCAAAAAATTATAACCGCCAAAGAAATTATTGTGTACCAGAATACAAAAAAGATGAATTGTTTTTTAGTTTGAAAACCCAACAGGGCCGCTACCGCTCCATCAAAAGAACCATGAGGAACTCCAATAAAGGACACCATACAAAGAGCTATAATCGATAAAAGGCTTAGTTCATACATGTTCTAAGAAAATAGTGAGCTTAAAAAACTCTTAATAAAACCTATTTTTGGCATTGCTAATACTACTTTAATTTTTGTTTTAAAATCTGCAATTCCCATCATAAAAGATGAAAACTCATCTCCCGTTAAAGATTGGGACATTTTAATAAAGATATGCTCCGTTTTATGGTTATTTTGAATAAAATGAACAAAAATTTTATCCATCCATTCATCCCAATAAGAATGATGATAATTAGTATTAGATTTTAGTTGTTTGATAAAAAAAGAGAATGCATATCCAGATGATATTTTTGTTGCCCCGCCCCTAGTGCCTATATTTATATAATTTTCAGTATTCTCATTTTTAATTTCATACATGGGCAAGACACCTTTTTCTTCATCTATAACTTCAAATTGCTTTAATTGTAGTTTTAGATCAATAAATTCATTTATTTGTTTTTTATACCATTCATCAGGTAATACATTTTCAGAAAAAACAGTTGACTCTACTAAAAGTTGATTTTCATTTATTGGTAAGCAGTACATGAAATGTAATCCTTCATTTTGAGTTACTCGGAAGTCCATCAAAGTTGCAATATTTATTTTATGAGGCTGTATTGTTTTAATTATTTGACCAATAAAGTGTTGCTTCAAACCTTCTTTTTTTATTTCTAAACTTCTAGAGTCGTAAATTTTATTAGCATAAATCTTTTCATCATTATCTAAGGTGATTATATAATATTCATTATCTTTAAAAATTTTAATAACTTTATTTTCTTTAAAATTAAAATTATGAATATCATCTAAGCAATATTTTTTCCAATCTTGGAAACGAATTACACAATATGGAGTTGAGACAGATTCATGAATAATATCAATATTTTGATTATAAAATCTCCACTTATTCCATTTTTGAGTAGTTAATCCCTCAAAAGATTTCATCCAATCTGTTAACCAAAATGCAAAAAAATTATTTCTAGTACTGTTAAATTCTTTATCAATACCAATTATGGAAATATTGCTATTTGAATATTTTAATTTTACAGTAGCAAGACTACTGGCACCCATACCAATAAATGCAATGTCATAAATTTTCATTTTGAAAAATTTCTCTAACTAACTGGTATTTATTGTATCGAAGATTTAAAAATACAAACTCGGGGATAGAAATAAATGTGATAAAAAGTTTTTCAATGGTGCTTACATATATTCTTTTATAACTGTACTCATATCTATTTTTTTTAATTTTTTGTCCTATAGCTCTATAAATCTTCGCTGCAAAAAATATTGCTAATCTTGTTTTCAAGGGAATATATCGCATCCCAGCAAATCCATTTTTATAATACGTCTCCGATAAAAGTATTAATCTCTTTATAGCGCTTTTAATTTGTATTAGGTCTTTATTTGAAGAAATATCTGTTAATTCACTAATATCTGTATTGCTTATCCAATCTTGTGGTAAATAAATTCTATTCATTAAAGCGTCTTCATAAATATCTCTCGCAATATTGGTAAGTTGCATAGCAATTCCAAGGTCAATAGCATGTTTATTTGCTTTATTATTATTGACCATAATTAAAGGGCTCATCATTAAACCAACTGTGCCCGCAACTTGATATGCGTATTGTATTAATTCTTTTTCATTTTTAATTCTTACATCAGTTTGATCTTTGACTAAACCATCAACTAAATCTCCTAATATTTTTATTGATAGGTTATGGGATGTAAAAAATTCATTTATTGGATGACTTAAATCATCACAAATTTTTTTAAATTCTCCTGTAAGAATTTTTGTCTGATCCTCATTGTTATCATCGGCTAGATCATCAAAAAAACGACAAATACTATATAATTTAGTAGCTGCATCCTTATTTCTTTTTGGAAGAAAAAAACTTGCCCAATAGAAACTTTTTCCATGTTTTTTTAAAGAGTTTGGATCATTATAGTATTGGGTCACTTGATATTAGGTGATATTAAAATCTTTTTTAATTAATTTCTCTACCACTTTTGCAGAACATAAAACACCCGGTATCCCAGCTCCTGGATGTGATCCAGCAGTAGAGAAATATAAATTAGAAATTTTCTTATCTTTATTGTGATATCTAAACCAAGCTGATTGGGAAAAAATGGGCGCTATAGAAAAACCAGCACCATGCATGGACCTATAATCATTCTTAAAGTCTTGGGGTGTCATCCAAAAGTCCTCTTCGATATTTTTTTCTAGATCCGGCATAATGGTTTCACTTAATGCATTAACAATTTTATCTCTTAGTCTCGGTCCCTCTTTTTCCCAATCTATATCTGCTTTTAGATTAGGTACAGGACAGAGAACATAGAAACTATCTTTGCCGGTAGGTGCAAAAGTTTCATCAGTCGCTGTTGGTCTATGCAAATATAAAGAAAAGTCTTTTGTTAGAATTCTTTTATCAAAAATATCGTTAAGTAATTCTTTATACCTCTCAGCCATCCAAATGGTGTGGTGGGCAACGCTAGGATATTGTTTTTTACTGCCAAAAAATAAAACATACAACCCCATAGAATATTGGGTAAATTTTTCAGGTTTAATAAGAGCTTTCTTACTAAATTGAGGATCTAACATTTCTTTATACACAGTTGGAGGATCTGCATTACAAATGACCACATCCGCATCTATTTCGTCACCAGTAGAAGTTATAACGCCGGTTGCTCTGTTATTTTTAACTTTAATTTTAGTAATATCAGTATTCTTTTTAACAGTGATATCATTCTCTATCATTAGCCTTTCTAATTCTTGAACAATTTTTCCTGTACCGCCCATACAAAAGAAAACTCCCCATTTTCTCTCTAGATAGTGAATCAAGGCATATATAGAGGTTGTTGTGAAAGGATTACCTCCGACCAATAAGGGATGAATAGAAAAAGCCTTTCTTAAAAACTCATTTTTAAGCTTACTATTTACTAACTGACCTACGGTTAAATAACTTTTTAATTTAACAAGTGATGGAACTTGTTTTGCCATTTCCCAAAAAGAGGAAAAGGGTTGATCTGAGAGTTTTTCAAAACCAATTTTAAATATATCTTTTGATGTCTCGAGTAAGTCTCGATATCCTTGTACGTCTCTCGCATCAAATTTCTCAATTTCTTTATTTGTGTCATCTATTGATGGTCGGTAATCAAACGTTTTTCCATTATGAAAATAAAAACGATACCACGGATCAAGTGGCACAAAATTTAAATGATCTTTGAGATTTTTGTTATAGAGTTCAAATAGTTCTTCAAATAAAAAGGGTGCTGTAATAACTGTTGGTCCAGCATCATGGCGATACCCACCTTTTTGAAAGACTCTAGCCCTTCCTCCAAGCATATCTAGTCGTTCTACTAATGTTACTTCAAAACCAATTTTTTTAAGTCTTAAGGCAGACGCTATTCCTCCAAACCCCGATCCAATAATAAGCGCCTTCTTATTTGTTGTCATCTTTAGGATCTTCAGGATCTTTGTGATCATAATTTGAGCTACGAAAGACTAAAAAGGCCACTAATAATACTGCAA
Organism: Alphaproteobacteria bacterium; assembly: GCA_029245555.1. GTDB lineage: Bacteria > Pseudomonadota > Alphaproteobacteria > HIMB59 > HIMB59 > HIMB59. The sequence continues at coordinate 1,712 of JAQWPC010000059.1, read as the reverse complement.
ATACATAAACAATAACAACCATAGGGCTGTTTACAAATGATTCGTGGAGTTGATCATTTGCACATATAAAGTCTTTTTTAATATCACTTGCGAGTTCAGATTGTTGAATTTGTTCGCAAGTTGATAGAGAGTGTTTCATTAGATTATAGAATTAGCTTTCACAATTTTTAATATTAACATGATAGTAAAATAGCCTGCATTAATCATCAAAATAAATCCAATAAAATAAATAATTTCTTTGGGCAGCTCATTATCAAAAAATTTTACTAAAAAATTTCTAGATAAAACAATGCCCATTTCAATATATAATATAGAAATTACTACAGCTGTAAAAATTAATAAGGTAAATGCAGAGTATTGATAAACAACAAAATTTATAAGCACTAAAATTAAATAAAATAAAATCGCAATTGAAACAGAGAATAAAGAATACTTAAAATTTATTGGAACAATAATCTTTATTTTTTCTTTATAAGCTACTTTCATCCAAAATATAAATAGAAAGATTATCGCTTCTATAGTTGTGACAATGATTAATTTTGTGGTGATAAGATTAGGATGGAATAAATCACTCATTTAGTTGAGAAAGCAAAAAAAAAGCAGGATCCGAGGATCCTGCTTTTAAGTAAATTATCTAATTAATTAAGCTTTAGATTCTGTTGTAGCAACGTTCCAGATAATCACACCAAATGCGATCTTATTTAAAACGTCAGCTAGGTTGTAAATAACATTTAGAGATTCCATGCTTGCTCCGCCTGTTAAATAACCAAAGAAATATCCTAAAGGATAAATAGCCCAACCAATTGTTACGATCCATCTCATTGTTGAGAATGCTTGTTGCACTGAAGCAGGTGCCTTATCAGCAGCCATTTTTCCAGCCTCACCAGCGAATACTTCATACAAGATGTATGCCCAACCAGCCATACCAACGATGAAACCTGCCCATGCATTGATGTAACCAGCTTCACCCATGTATCCAGCAACTAACATGACCAAAGTACCGATCATTAGTCTCCAGAAGATACCGCCGGAAGCATTTCCAACAGCTCTTAGGATGATGTAGAATTCAACCATCAATAGAGGCACAGTAATTAACCAATCGATGTATCTATATACAGTTGGTGTATCTCCTGTTGAGATCCAAACATCACGCATATAGAAATAGTGAACAGCAGCAACTAAAGTAACCAATCCGGAAACTGTTAGAGATGTTTTCCACTTAGCGCTAACTCTTTGAGTTTCTAAGAAGAAAAAAGCTGTAGACGCAACAAGCGCCATTGAAATTAACCAAAATGAGATACCAACGAAATCGCCGGACTCAAGGTTCGCAGCAGCGTTTGCGAACTGAGGTAATACCAACAATAGAGATGCTGGTAATAGGGTCTTTATTTTAAACATTAGAGTACTACTCCTTTTTTTTTACTTTTTGTACGTACTAAGTACTTATATATGAATCCGATGTGGTTGGATGTCACATATCTCGCGGAGTATAGCCATTAGAGGCAAAAAAAAAACAATTATTTGGAGTATTTTTTCCACAAATTTGAAGATATAATAATTTGAAAAATGGCTATATTTCAAGATTCTGTGCTAGTTGGGGGCTTTTTCTTTTTCTTATCCACATATTTGCTATGGTTTTCAACAAAAAAAATAAATGAGTCACAATTAAGACCAAGCTTAAAAAAAAACCTTAATGTTTTAGCCTTTATTTT
>JAQWPC010000048.1:0-5064 GCA_029245555.1 Alphaproteobacteria bacterium | reverse complement strand
CCACCGGAGACAAAAAAACTCTCCTGTAGTTGATTATTAGCCATTATCGCCATTTGTCCAGGTCGTAGCGAGCTGATAAAGGGTGAGTGATTTTCCATTGCTGCAAAATCACCCTCCGCTCCTGGCAAGACTGCCATTTCAACTTCTTTTTGAAAAATAACCTTTTGTGGTGATACGACTTTTAACTCAATCATCAGATTTCTTACGCTGCGTCCGCTTCCATTTTTTTAGCTTTTTCAAGTGCCTCTTCAATAGTACCCACCATGTAGAATGCATTTTCGGTAATATCATCATAGTCACCCTTAACAAGGCCTTCAAAACCTTTTATGGTATCTTCGAGCGAGACAAATTTTCCAGGAGAACCTGTAAATACCTCAGCAACGTGGAAGGGTTGGCTCAAGAACTTTTGAATTTTTCTAGCTCTTGATACAACTAGCTTATCTTCTTCAGATAATTCATCCATACCCAAGATGGCAATAATATCCTGAAGACTCTTATAAGTTTGAAGAGTTTTTTGGACATCTCTTGCAACTTGATAGTGCCTATCACCTAGTGTTCTTGGTTCAAGAATTCTAGACGTTGAGTCAAGAGGGTCAACAGCAGGATAAATTCCAAGCTCTGCAATAGATCTATTCAAAACAGTTGTTGCATCTAAGTGAGCAAATGAAGTAGCTGGTGCAGGGTCTGTTAAGTCATCAGCTGGGACATAAATAGCCTGTACTGAAGTAATAGATCCTTTGTTCGTTGTGGTAATTCTTTCTTGCAGGGCACCCATGTCTGTTGCAAGTGTTGGCTGATAACCAACAGCAGAAGGGATACGTCCTAACAGCGCAGAAATCTCTGATCCTGCTTGTGTAAATCTAAAAATATTATCAACGAAAAATAAAACGTCCTGATTTTCTTCATCTCTGAAATACTCCGCTTGAGTTAAACCAGAAAGAGCCACTCTTGCACGCGCCCCAGGAGGCTCGTTCATCTGTCCGTAGACCAGTGCCACTTTTGATTTATCACCATCAACATCAATAACGCCAGACTCGATCATCTCATGATAGAGATCATTACCCTCTCTTGTTCGCTCTCCAACACCAGCAAATACTGAGTATCCACCGTGTGCTTTTGCGACGTTGTTAATAAGTTCCATAATTAAAACTGTTTTTCCAACACCAGCACCACCAAATAAACCAATCTTACCCCCTTTGGCGTAAGGAGCTAGAAGGTCTACAACCTTAATGCCTGTTACAAGAACTTCTGTTTCAGTTGACTGATCAACAAAATCAGGAGCTCCCCTGTGAATAGGAAGTTGTTTTTTTGTAGCAATAGGGCCTCTTTCATCAATCGGCTCACCAATAACATTCATAATTCGACCTAATGTTTCAGGGCCAACTGGTACTGAAATAGGATTGCCTTGGTCAGTAACTTCTTGACCTCTTTGCATACCTTCTGTTGCATCCATGGCAATTGTGCGAACTGTATTTTCTCCAAGATGCTGCGCTACCTCTAGCACTACTTCTTGGTCTCCAATTTTTGCAACTAATGCATTCATAATAGGAGGAAGTTCACCTTCAAATGCTACGTCAACTACAGCCCCTAATACTTGTGTTATTTTACCTGTTTTATTACTTGCCATTATATGCTCCTTTCCTAAACAGCCTCTGCGCCTGAAATAATTTCGATAAGTTCTTTTGTTATTACTGCCTGACGGGTACGATTATAAGTCATGGTTAAAGAATCGATCATGTCGCCAGCATTTCTTGTTGCATTGTCCATAGAAGTCATTCTTGCAGCATGTTCAGCTGCTGAACTTTCTAAGATACTTCCATAGATTTGTGTCATAAAGTTTCTTGGTATTAAATATTCTAATAATTCATTCTTATCTGGCTCAAACTCAAATGATGCATTACCACTATCTTGAGTATCCTCATCAGAATTAGGCTGCTCCAAAGGTATCAACGATTTGTAGGTAGGCTCTTGCGCTATAGCAGAAACAAATTTGTTATAGAGAATGCTTACTTCATCAATTGCCTGAGACTCAAAAAGCTCAGAAATTTTATTTTTAACACTATCGGATACTTCTAACTGTCTTTCATTAGTATTAATATCTTCAAAATTTTCTATAATTTCTAAATCACTTCTTTTATAAAAAGCACTAGCTTTTTTTCCAATGGGTAGGAGTTTCACCTCTATTCCTTTAGATTTTTTTTCTTTAATCCAGCTAATAGCGCTTCTAAATAGGGAGGAATTAAATCCCCCACATAAGCCTCGATCAGATGAATTAATGATAAGCAATGCTACTTTAGGATTTGCACGCCCCACTAAAACCTCTGGTAAATCTGAGCCATCCTTAGATCCACTAGACAGTGAAGATAAAATGAAACCTAAACTTTCAGAATACACTCTTGAAGATTCTGCTAGTTCTTGAGCTCTGCGCAATTTACTTGCGGCAACCATCTTCATAGCAGATGTAATTTTTCTAGTGGACTTAACACTAGATATTCTTGTTTTAAGATCTTTAAGATTAGGCATTAGCTATAGTTTTGACAAAAGTCTGCTAAAAACTCCTCTATCTTTTTATCTGACTCATCACTAAAATTACCAGTGCTGTTAATTTCATTAAATATATCGGAGTGCTTCGATTTAAAACTTTCCAAAAATTTATCCTGAAAATCAGTAATCTTTGATGTATCGATTTTATCAAGAAAGCCTCTTACACCTGAGTATAAGCTCAAAACTTGATCCGCTACAGTCATAGGCACATACTGATCTTGCTTTAATAATTCAGTTAGTCTTTCACCTCTTGCTAGAAGTTGTTTTGTCGAAGCGTCAAGGTCAGAAGCAAACTGGGAAAAAGCTGCCATCTCACGATACTGCGCTAGTTCCAATTTAATCTTACCCGCAACTTTTTTCATTGCTTTCGTTTGAGCAGCTGAACCAACACGACTAACAGATAAACCAACATTAATCGCTGGTCTGATACCTGAGAAAAATAATTCTGTTTCTAGAAAAATCTGACCATCTGTAATTGAAATAACGTTAGTTGGAATGAACGCAGAAACGTCTCCACCTTGTGTCTCAATAACAGGCAGTGCTGTTAAACTTCCGCCACCACTTTCATCGTTTAGCTTACATGCTCTCTCAAGTAAACGTGAGTGAAGATAAAAAACGTCACCAGGAAAAGCTTCTCTTCCAGGAGGTCTTCTCAATAGAAGTGACATCTGTCTGTAAGCAACAGCTTGCTTGGAGAGATCATCATAAACAATCAAGCCATGCATTCCATTGTCTCTAAAAAATTCTCCCATGGAACAACCTGTATAAGGTGCCAGAAACTGAAGAGGGGCCGGATCTGATGCTGTCGCAGCAACAACAATCGTGTATTCTAGGGCTCCATTTTCCTCAAGAGTTTTTACAACCTGAGCAACGGTAGATCTTTTTTGACCAATCGCTACGTAGATACAGTATAGCTTTTTGGACTCATCGTCAGACTGATTAACTTCTTTTTGGTTAATAATGGCATCAATCGCAACAGCTGTTTTACCTGTTTGACGATCACCAATAATTAATTCTCTTTGACCTCTTCCCACAGGAACAAGTGCATCTAAAGCCTTTAGTCCTGTTTGCATAGGTTCGCTAACACTTTTTCTAGGAATAATTCCTGGAGCTTTGACTTCTATTCTTCTCGACTCACTACTTTGAATTGGACCTTTTCCATCAATAGGGTTTCCAAGGCCATCCACAACTCTTCCAAGTAAGCCTTTACCAACTGGAACCTCAACAATACTTTTAGTTCTTTTAACTGTGTCGCCTTCTTTAATATCTCTATCATCACCAAATAAAACGATACCAACATTATCTTCTTCAAGGTTAAGAGCCATTCCTTTAACTCCACCGTCAAACTCCACCATTTCACCAGCTTGAACATTGTCTAAGCCGTATACTTGTGCAACTCCATCACCAACCTTTAGTACGGTTCCGACCTCGGATATGTCGGCTTGGCTTTCAAAGTTATTAATTTGATCTCTGATGATAGAAGAGATCTCCGATGCTTTAATTGACATTAAATGTCTCCTTTCACGTTGTTGGTAAATTTTGAAACTTGGTTGATGATACTTAAATCAATCATCTTTGAACCAATTACAACTGTCATTCCTCCTAGGAGGGATTTATTTACTTGAAACTCTAGTTTAATTTTGGAGCCATATTGATTATGAAGTAGCTCCTGAATATTATTTTTTGTTTGCTCATCAATACCATGAGACGTGGTTACTTTTGCTTTTTGATAACCTCTTTTTTCAAAAAGAACATCTTGAAATTCGTGTAAAATGTTTTCAAACAAATTTAATCTTTTATTCTTCTTCAAAGTATTTATTAAACCCATAAGTATTTTTTCAGACGGTAAGACGGAAATAACATTTAAGAGAACACTCGATTTTATCTCATTTTTTGTTAAAGGAGATTTAAGCAGTGAAGAAAGCTCTTGGCTTTCCTTGAGGCTTTCTGAAAGCGATTGGCAGTCGGCTAAAAGAGAGTCTAGCTCTTCATTTTTCACTGTATCAAAAAGTGCTACTGAGTAGCGTTTAGATGCTATTTTATTGCTCATTTTAATTAATTAATCTGCATTTTTTATCACATCATCAAGCTGAATCAGATCATACAAATGACGCATCAAGCAACCGATAAAGGATCCACGTCAATATTCAAAAAACGTAGGTTTTTAGGGGTTAAATTGGACTTTAGAAGGTTAATTTTTTTTCTTAAATTCACATAGTTGCTCTCTTTAAAGTAAAAATTCTCTTGATAGTGGTTTTTCTTGTATGGAATCAAAGAAGGGGTTGGGCCTAGGATGGATAATTGATGTTTTTTTGAGATCGATAAAACTTCCATGCAAATATCACGAAGATCTGGGAGTTTGGGGTGTATTAATTGTAATTGAGCAATCTTGGTGTATGGAGGAAGATTATTTTGCTCTCTTCGAGATAATTCCATAGAAATAAAATCATCTCTATTCTGATTTTTAATACTTTCAAAAATTGGGTGCTGAGGATTATAAGTTTGAATTAACACCTTACC
>JAQWPC010000023.1:0-3315 GCA_029245555.1 Alphaproteobacteria bacterium | reverse complement strand
ATATTATTATTAAGTGGGCAGTGAATTTGACAAAAGGGTACGCCACATTGAGAACATCTTGACGACTGTTCTATCGATGACTTAGAATCAAACTGGCTGTAAATTTCTTGAAAATCCTTTATTCTCTTTTCGGGTTCAGTTTTTTCTGGATTCTTGGGATTTTTTTTATGGAACTCTAACATGATAATAAATTATTACTTTAATTACACTTATTCTAAACGGATGAAATTTATAACTACTGAATCGATATTTGTAAATTCTTAAATGATAATAAATTATGACTAATTATATATTTTATCCAATTTATTCCATAATTCAGGGAATAACTGAATTCATCCCTATTAGCTCTAGCGGTCATCTAAATATTTTAGAAATAATTGTGAATAACGAAAACTCAAGAAATTTATTATACGAAACCACTGCTCATATGGCTTCATTATTAGCACTTTTACTATATTTATTAAAAAATGATCATTTTAGTAATGCTAATATTAAATTAAATTTTATTCCAATTACACTCGCAACTATTCCAGCAATAATAGTGGGTTTAACTTTGATAACTTTACAATATGATTTTGTAAATATTAAGCTGATAGGCATAACTTCAATTGTAGGTGCAATTTTATTGTATATCTCAGATATAAAGATTTTTCATAAGATGAAAATTGAGAGTCTGCAATTAAGATTTATCATTGCCGGTCTCTTTCAATGTCTTGCTTATCTCCCAGGATTTAGTAGATCGGGCAGCTGCATAATTGCTTTTAGACTATTAGGCGAAACAAGGAAATCATCATCAGTTAAAAGTTTATATCTTGGCATCCCAATAATTTTACTTTCATTTATTTCCAATCTTAGAAACTTGGAGAGTATTTCATTAGATTATAATTTATTAATAATTTTTTTTGTTACTTTTATTACAGCATATCTGACTTTAATTTTTTTTATTAATTTCATTAATAAAATTGGATTCAAGCCATTCGTAATTTATAGAATTATTTTAGGAGTGTTAATTCTCGTTTTATTTTAATTAGACTCTGTCTAAAAATTTATCTAAATAGATTGTAGTAATGGTCTTCATATTAGATAAATCTTTTTCGATAATCTGAGTAACCAATTTTTCACTTCCTTCAGAAATACTATCATGCGATAGAGATAAAAATTGGTCATATGTAAATAAAGGATTAGGTAATTTTTCCATTAACTTACCCTGAATGATTGCAAAAAAAGAGGGAATATTAATAAATCGAGCAGGCTTATCTAGAGTAGTTAAAATATGATTTAGAATTTCCTTGAAAGAAAAAACTTCACTACCAACAGCAGGAATGTTTATATTTTTATATTTTTCAAAATTTTGTAAAAGCTTCAAAAGCAATAATGATAAATCATTTACATAAATTGGCTGAAACTTTGTTTTGCCTTTTTTAAATAAAGGCAGAAAAGGTAATATTTTTGCCATCTTACCAAATTGATTAATAAAATTATCTTCTTCTCCGAAGACTATACTTGGTCGAACAATAATATGATTAGTGTTATTATTCTCAATAAACTCTTCTCCCATCTTTTTAGACATTAAGTAATTAGATTTTGTATTAAATGTTGAGCCTAAACTTGATATGTGAAGAAAAGGCTTATTATACTTTTCTGTAAGAACTGAAATTTTCTTGGGCAAAAGGAAGTGTGCTAACTCAAATGACATGTTGGATTTTTCAAATAAAAGCCCAACAAGATTGATTACGTAATCACTTTTTTTAATTAACTCCTCCAAATTAGATAAATTGTGTAATTCGAAATCAACTACTTCAATTTGTCCAATATCCCCTGATAGGATATTTCTCTTAACTCTTGAAGGGTTTCTGGTGGGACAAATTAAACGATTTCCTTGAGATAAAAGTCTTTTTACAAGACTTCTGCCAATAAAACCTGTGGAACCAAATATAAGTATATTTTTATTTCTCATTGCAATATCTATCTTATATAAATATAAGACCTACGATGTCAAATTATCAATTATTCCAAAATGACCTACCCACACAAGTGTTAAAATCATTTAAAGGCGATATATCTATAGATACCGAAACTCTTGGATTAAACATCAAAAGAGATCGCTTGTGTTTAGTGCAACTAAGAAATGAATCAAATAAGAAAATCTATTTAATAAAATTTGACTCGAAGCCATTAGCCAAAAATTCAAAAAATTTAAAAATACTTATGGAGAATAAATCTCTTACTAAAATTTTTCATTATGCAAGATTTGATGTTGCTATTTTAAAAGAAAATTTGAATATCAATGTTAAAAATATTTTTTGTACAAAAGTAGCATCTAAGCTTACTAGAACCTATTCTTCAAAACATGGATTAAAAGATCTTGTTAAAGAAATACTTAATATTGAATTAGATAAAAATGAACAAACTTCAGATTGGGGTAAAAAAAAATTAACAAAGCAGCAAATTCAATATGCGATGAATGACATACTTTATTTATCAAAATTAAAAAATGATATGGAAGAGAAATTATTAGATCTTAAAAGATTAAAAACTTTTAACTCTATTATGAAATTTATGGACACTAGAGTAGAGTTAGATTTAATGGGCTGGGAGAATTCAGATATATTTGCACATAAATAACTCTATGAATAAATCCAGAATAATAAAAACAGGAAAGACTGTTTTAAACATTGAAGCAAATGCAATTAGTAAATTATCCAAAGGCTTAGATAATGAATTTTACAAAGCTGTAAGTTTAATAATTAGCCTCAAAGGAAAATTAATTGTTTCAGGTGTGGGCAAAAGTGGGAATATAGCTGCAAAGTTAGCTGCTTCCTTTACATCTACTGGTGTGCCTTCAGTTTTTTTAAATCCAGTTGATGCAAGTCATGGAGATATGGGCATTGTAAATAAAGAAGATATTTTAATAGCCTTATCAAATTCTGGGGAGTCTCATGAATTATCTGATCTTTTAGATTTTGCAAAAAAAAGACAAATTAAAATAATCTCTATAACTTCTAATAAGAATAGTCTTTTGTCAAAAAATTCAGACATTACTCTTTTACTACCTAAGCATAAAGAAGCAGATAAGTTCAATACCATACCAACAACATCGACAACTCTTAGTCTATCTTTAGGCGATGCTTTGTGCTGCTCGGTGCTAGATATTAGAAATTTCGATAAAAAATCTTTCAAAGAACTACATCCTGGTGGAAAAATTGGTAAAAAATTAAAAACCCTCAATGAAATTATGGATAGAGATATACCGACCATTGATGATAAAGCATCCATCAAAGATGCAGTTTTAATAATGACAGAAAAAAAATATGG
>JAQWPC010000015.1:0-4489 GCA_029245555.1 Alphaproteobacteria bacterium | reverse complement strand
AGGCGCCTCCGATGCAGGGTTAATCCCATGGATGTATCCTGATTACCAAGTTGTAGATGGAGAGGCAAATCAAAATTCATACGAAAAATTTTGGAATAAAAAAATGGATCCAAAAAGAGGTCTGACTGTCGTTGAGATAATAAATGCAATTCACGATGACCAAATTAAATCTATGTATATCATGGGAGAAAATCCTGCAATGTCTGACCCAGATCAAGAGCATGCAAGAAAGGCCTTAGCAAAATTAGATCATTTAGTAGTTCAAGATATATTTCTAACTGAAACCGCATGGTTTGCTGATGTTGTGCTCCCATCCTCTGCTCATGCTGAAAAAACAGGTACTTTTACTAATACAAATAGAACTGTTCAAATGGGCAGACAGGTAGTTTCTCCACCCGGGGATGCTAGACAAGATTGGTGGATTACACAAGCTATTGCTCAAAGAATGGGATTAGATTGGAGCTATCTACATCCAAGAGATGTATTCAAAGAAATGTGTCAAATTATGGAATCTCGTAAAAATATTACATGGGAGAGATTAGAGAATGAAAATGCAATTACATATCCATGTGAAGCACCTGATAGTAGTGGTAGTGAGTATATTTTTAGAGAATCTTTCCCTACAGCAAACGGTAGAGGAAAGATAGTGCCTGCTAGGCTCATACCTCCTGCCGAATTACCTGATGATGATTTTCCATTAATCTTAACAACTGGTCGTCTTCTGGAACATTGGCACACAGGGTCCATGACAAGAAGAGCAACAGTCTTAGATCATATAGAACCAGAGGCAATAGTTAGTATGAATCGTTGGGATATGAAAAGAATGGAGATTGGTGCAGGCGATCATGTTCATGTTAAAACCAAGCGAGGTTCCATAGTGATTAAAGTAAGAAGTGATAGAGAAATACCTGAGGGTATGGTCTTCATTCCCTTTTGTTTTGCTGAAGCTGCTGCTAATGTATTAACTAACCCTCAATTAGACCCTTATGGAAAAATCCCGGAGTTCAAGTTTAGTGCAGCTAGTGTTGAAAAGGTTAGTGCTTCAATTAATTAATTAAAAGTTATTTAAAAAAATTTTTATGATCTGATTAATTGATAGTCCTAATTTTATTGAAGTCAGCAAGATTAAGGCCCCAGACATTACTGCAAATATTACTACAAAATGATAAAATTTAAATTTTGAAACATAAATCTCTTTATCTTCATCTAAAACTAAAAGAGATTTACCAACATTTGTAATTGAGTTATTTTCAAAATTGCTAAATATACTTTTTTGATCATTACTATCATCAAAATCTGGATGAAAGTTATGCTGGTTATCATCATTTAATTCTAACTTATTATTCAATTCAATTAGTCTTTTTTCAAGGTTGAATAGACGTTCATTTAGTTCCTCAAAATTTGAATTTTCCAAATTCTTTTTTGATGGATTTATATTAGTTTCAGATTTTGGTGAGAAATTTTTATTTTGAAGTTGCTCTTTAATTTCCGACAAGGAATCTAAGATTTTTTTATTTCTTTCATCGTTGGGGCTATTAATATTTGGTTGATTTGTGTTTCTTCCAAATTGATCAACTTCAATATTCATGAATAACTAACTTAATCTAACTGTTGGAATAATCAATAATATGTGGTGCCGCCTGCCGGGATCGAACTGGCTACCTGATGATTACAAATCAACTGCTCTACCAAGTGAGCTAAGGCGGCACGAGTTATTTTGATATAATAAAATTTGAGAATAAACAATGATAAATTATGAAAAATTTAATTTGTAGTGATGTGCAGCCATAGCTAGGGAATTTGCTGCATTATAACTATCAATACCTTTAATATTTTCTTGATGCAGTGAAATCTTAAAATCACTTTTATCTAATATGTTTTTACGTATTCCTTTGCCTTCATTACCAATTATTATCACAGATCTTTTATCAAAATAAAAATTTTTATTTATTTTCTCTCCTTTCATATCCAGTGAGTAAATCCAGTATCCTTTATTCTTTAGTTCTTCCAATGTCCTAGATAGGTTTTTTGATACATGAAATTTTATTACTTCAATGGCCCCTGAAGAGGTCATAGAGGTAGCACTGGTAATTGGGGCGCTAGAATGTTCAGGTAGTATGATCCCATGCACTCCAAGTAATAAAGATGTACGCATAATATTTCCTAAATTATTCTGATCAGTGAGCTGATCTGCAACTACTATTAAAGAGTTAGTTTGTTGAGGTGAAGCAATAGAATTAAGTTGCGATGACTCGTATTTTTCGCGTCTTATTATAATGTCATTGGAGCTTCGCTTATCTTCTTTATTAATAAGTAACAATTCCTTTTTATTAAGAAATTTAGTGAGATTTTCTAATTTATTTCTTTTAATAATATCAATATAAGAGCCCTTTTTTTCTATATTAATAAAAATATCTCTTATTCTTTTAGGATTATGGTAAATACAATTTAAACACGAATTATCACCCGATATATACATAAAGCTTAGATAACAGTTATATCTTATTAAGTCTATTGACTTTCAAATACAAATATCTATTAATCAACTGCTATTTTATTCACTTTGGAGGGATGGCCGAGTGGTTAAAGGCGGCAGACTGTAAATCTGTTCACGCAAGTGTACGTAGGTTCGAATCCTACTCCCTCCACCATTTTTTTTCACATTTACTATTGTATTTTAAAGAAAAATTAGTAATTTATCGGAACTCACAAGGATTTGTTTTTTGTGGTTGTTTTGTAGTGGTTACCCGCTTATTCGCGGGTGTAGCTTAATGGTAAAGCTCCAGCCTTCCAAGCTGGCTACGAGGGTTCGATTCCCTTCACCCGCTCCAAAAACAAAAAAAAAGTTAAGTAATAGATATTAAAAAAGAGGTAACAACTTAAATGGCTAAAGAAAAATTTGACAGGTCGAAAGAACACGTCAACATTGGAACCATCGGTCACGTTGACCATGGTAAAACAACACTTACTGCAGCAATTACAAAAGTATTAGCTGAATCAGGTGGTGCTGAATTTACTGCGTATGATGAAATTGATAAAGCTCCTGAAGAAAAAGAAAGAGGCATTACTATTTCAACTGCACACGTTGAATACTCAACTGAAAAAAGACACTACGCACACGTTGACTGTCCTGGTCACGCAGACTATGTAAAAAATATGATTACTGGTGCTGCTCAAATGGATGGTGGTATACTTGTTGTGAATGCAGCTGACGGTCCGATGCCTCAGACTCGTGAGCATATTCTTTTAGCTAGGCAGGTAGGCGTACCTGCTCTTGTTGTCTATATGAATAAAGTAGATCAAGTTGATGATGCTGAATTAATAGATTTGGTTGAAATGGAAATTAGAGAATTACTTTCAAGTTATGATTTTCCTGGAGATGACATTCCTATCGTTAAAGGTTCTGCTCTAGCAGCAGTTGAAGATAGAGATGAAGAAATTGGAAAAAAATCAATTTTAGAATTGATGTCTGCAGTTGATGAATATATTCCCGCTCCTGCGAGAGACCTAGACAAGCCTTTCCTAATGCCAGTTGAAGACGTGTTTTCAATTTCAGGCAGAGGTACTGTTGTTACTGGTCGTATCGAACAAGGTATTGTTAAGCCTGGTGAAGAGGTTGAAATTATTGGTTTATCAGACACGCAAAAGACAACAGTTACTGGTGTTGAGATGTTTAGAAAGCTTTTAGACTCAGGTGAAGCAGGTGACAATGTTGGACTTTTACTTCGTGGTACAAAAAAAGAAGAAGTTGAGCGTGGTCAGGTTTTAGCCAAACCTAGCAGCATTAAGCCACATAAAAAATTCAAAGCTGAGATTTATGCATTAAGTAAAGAAGAAGGAGGAAGACACACTCCTTTCTTTGCTAACTATAGACCTCAGTTTTATTTTAGAACTACTGATGTTACAGGCTCTATTAAGCTCCCTGAGGGAACTGAAATGGTAATGCCTGGTGATAACATAACTCTTGAAGTAGAGTTACTTGCACCAATCGCTATGGATAATAACTTAAGATTTGCTATTCGTGAAGGTGGAAGAACAGTTGGTTCAGGAGTTGTATCAGAGATTATTGAGTAATTAATTTCTCTGCAGCATTATTAATTATGAAGGAGTGTAGCTCAACTGGTAGAGCGCCGGTCTCCAAAACCGGAGGTTGCGGGTTCGATGCCTGCCACTCCTGCCAAATAAAACTATGAAATTTAACCCAGCAAAATATTTAAGAGAAGTTCGTCAGGAGGTATCTAAAGTTACCTGGCCCTCCAAGAAGGAAACTTTTACTTCTGCTGGTATTGTTTTAATTGTAATTAGTATTGCTGCAGTTATTTTAATGCTTGTTGATCAGTTCTTTTCTTTCTTGGTTAGAGTAGTTTTAGGATAGGAATTCATTAATGGTTGTTAGTTCTACTTCATCTAAATGGTATGTCGTGCATTGTCACTCAGGTTTTGAAAAAAAAATCGCTGACGCAATAATGGACGAAGCAACTAAAGATGG